>VHCZ01000044.1 GCA_016871535.1 Verrucomicrobiota bacterium | reverse complement strand
TGGAGACCGCACGAAAGGTGCGCTCTCTCTCGTCGAGACCCCATCAACCGGAGAGCCGGATGCGGGAAATCCGCCCGTCCGGTTCGGAGGGAGGGGTGACGCTCGTGTGTCATCCCTACCCCTATCTTTGGTTGCGGCTTTCGCTGCGCTATGGGGTTGCGGAGCTATGCGCGCAGGGCGTGTTTAGTCGTCGCGGGCGTGCTCACGTTACTCTCGGCCTTGGCCTCCGGCGCACACGCGGCCGGCCTGCCATTGGTCTGGCGCTGGTCGAACCCAAAGCCCCACGGCAATAACATTGCCGCGATGACTTTTGGCAACGGCTGGATCGTCCAGGTCGGAGAGCGCGGCCAGATTTATCTGAGCCGCGATCTGGACGATTGGATTCCCTGTGACAGCAAAACGACCAACGATCTGCGGAGCGCGACGTTTTTCGGGAGCAAGATCATCGTCACCGGCGAAAACGGCACCGTGCTCTACGCCGAATCAGGCCTGCCTCGGCCCGAATTTCAACGCATTGACCTGGGCACACTGGACTGGTTGGAGGGCGTCGCGGCTTCACCCGCTCTCCAGGTCGCAGTCGGAGACAACGGCGCCACTTACACCAGCCACAATGGCACCGTCTGGCTGCGGCAGAGCCAGTCGTTTACGACCTGGCTGCGCGGAGTCGCCTACGGCAATGGATTGTTTGTGACTGTGGGCGAGACCGGCCTGGTGGCGACCAGCTCGGACGGCGTCACGTGGCAACGCCAGACCAGCGGCGTGACCGAACACTTAAACCAGATCGCCTGGGTTCAGAATCGATTCGTGGCGGTGGGGGACTCGGGACGAACTTTGAGCAGCAGCGATGGCCGAAGCTGGCAGACCGTTGCCACCAGCGCCGCGAACACTCTCTACACCATCACCGCCAGCCCCAGCAGTGTGTCGGTCGCGGGCGAAAGCGAGCTGCGCCTGCAAGAGAACGGCGTCTGGTCCGATCAGATTCGCAGCGCCGCCACGTCGTTTCCGGCGCCGAATTGGACTTACTTGAGCAGTTTGTGGGACGGGAGCTTGTTCTTGTTGGGAGGCCGGACCGGGCTGACGGTGGAAGGATTCAAAACCAACGCTGCCAGCGCTACAGTCTGGGTGGACCGGCACGATCACGCACAAATCGTTGTTCGCGCTGGCGAGTTCCGGCGGACAGCTCCTGGCCGCCGGAGTGGAAGGCGTGATTCTGCTGAGCCAGGTGATTCCCGACCTGGCGCCCATCACGATCAAAAGCTTCAACCGCAAGTCCGGCGAGAACGGGTTTCTTTTCTCCGGCAAGCCCGATCAACGTTTCACGCTGGATTACAGCACGGACCTGTTCAACTGGAAGACCGGGACGGCCCTGGAGTTCCGGGACAGTTCAGGCGCAGTGATTCATCTGGAAACCTCGCCCGTGAATTCGCACCGGATTTTCTTCCGCGCGACGCTGCGGTGATTGAATCCGAGCCAGGAAGAGCCCGAAACGCGCTCGCCAAAGGGAATCACCCTATGGTAAGAATGCGTTCATCGAGCGAGCTTCATTGGTCATGAAGATCAGCCAAAAAGACTGCGAACCGAGCTTTCGGCGAAGGAGAAAGGGCTTCGAGATTTCTGAATCGGCCCGCGCCTGGGTCCGGATCGTGATCTTCAGCTTTTGGGGTTGGGTGGCATTCGACTCTCCGGCCGATGACGTGAGTCAAAGCGCGAAACGAGAGGCTTCGGGTCCGGCGGCGCCGATGTCCGAGGTGCTCAACCGCGAATCCGGGAAAGATTTTTGGTCGTTTCAACCGCTCAAACGTGTTTCCCCTCCTTCGGTCAAAGACCGGGCCTGGCCTAGGACCTCAATCGATCAGTTCATCCTGGCCGGGCTGGAATCACGCGGCTTCGCTCCGGCATCGCCCGCGCCCAAGCTCGATCTCATTCGACGGGTTTACTTCGATGTCATCGGTTTGCCGCCCGCTCCTGAGGAAGTGCAGCAGTTCCTCAACGCTTCGTCGCCCGACGCCTACGAAAGACTTGTGGATCGTTTGTTGAACAGCCCGCACTACGGCGAGCGCTGGGGCCAGCATTGGCTGGACGTGGTGCGTTTCGCAGAAACGGAAGGTTTCGAGTACGATCGCGACATTCCCGATGCGTGGCGGTACCGGGACTACGTCATCGAGTCGTTCAATCGGGACAAGCCATTCGATCGGTTCGTTCTCGAACAACTGGCGGGGGACGAGATGGCGCCGGACGACCCTGAAATGCAAGTTGCCGCCGGCTTTCATCGGCTGGGTCCGGTCCGGCGCAACGCGGGCAATCAAGACGTGGCCAGCAGCCGCAACGAAGTATTGACCGACCGCACGGACATCATCGGCGCGGCTTTTCTGGGCCTGACGATTGGCTGCGCGCGTTGCCACGATCACAAGTTCGATCCGATCCGCCAGAAGGATTACTATCAGATGCAGGCGTTCCTCGCGGCCACGGACGAACGGAACATTCTGTTGAGCAGCCCGCAGGAACAGGAGGATTGGAAGAACAAGGTCAAGTCGATCAATCAGGAGGTCGCCCGCCTCAAGCGCGCTTTGCGAAACGCGGAGGACGAAGAGAAGGCGCGGCTGAACCAGAAGATTCTCGAGCTGGAAGAGAACATGCCGCGCCCGCCCGCGACCATCGCCAGCATCCAGAACGTCGAGTCCAATCGCACGGCGATTCACGTTTTGCGGCGCGGCGCTTGGGAGAGCAAAGGCGAGCGCGTGGGCATGAAAGGCCCGAATATTCTCTGGCAGGAAGGAACGACGGAGCTTCCGCCGGACACACCGAACCCCAAGACGGCCCTGGCGCGTTGGATCACCGATCCGAAAAACCCGTTGACAGCGCGCGTGCTGGCGAATCGGGTCTGGCAATTTCATTTCGGGCAAGGGCTGGTGAAGACGGCGAATGACTTTGGCGAGAACGGCGACCGGCCGAGCCATCCGGAATTGCTCGATTATCTGGCGCTCCGGATCATCGAGCACGGCTGGCGGCTCAAGCCGATTCACCGGATGATCTTGTTGAGCAGTGTTTATCGGCAAGCGTCGGGGACTGTTCCCAGCAGCCTTGAGCCGGGTAAGGACGCGTTCCACCACGTCCCTGATCTTAGCTCCGAAGGGGCTTCAGGGATCAACCTTGCGTCGCCCCGTCGGGGCTTAGTCAGGGACGGAGTGGAATCCGTCCTTACCCGTCGTGGTGAAGAGGCGGCGGCGAGCGATCCGGAAAACCGGTTGCTGTGGCGGTTCAATCGCCGGCGCCTGGACGCGGAAGGGATTCGCGACGCGATGCTGGCGGTTTCGGGAAAGCTGAATCGAAAAGCGGGCGGGCCGAGCGTGCTGCTGCCGGTCGATGCCGAGTTGATCGGTCAGCTTTACAAGCCTTCGCAATGGACGGTCACGCCGCACGAGCAGGATCATCACTGCCGCTCGGTTTACCTGATTGCGAAACGCAACTTGCGGCTGCCGTTCATGGAAGTGTTCGATCAACCGGCGCTTCAGACAAGTTGCGGCCGGCGGGAGACGAGCACGCACGCGCCGCAAGCCTTGGAGCTTTTGAACGGGCGCATTTCAAACACGCTGGCGGAAGCGTTCGCGCAACGGCTGGTCGCCGAAGCGGGCGCTGACGCCAACGCTCAGATCGATCGCGCGTATTGGCTGGCTGCGAGCCGTCCGCCCACCAAGAATGAAAAGCGTCTCGCGCTCCAATTCCTCCAAAGCCAGCCGTTGAAGGAATTCGCGCTGGCGATGTTTAATCTGAACGCATTTCTATATGTCAACTGAACAGCAACATCCCACCGCTGGGTTGCACACACGCGAGACGGGAACAGAAATCATGATGCCTCCGGAGAATAACGTCGGCCACGTTCGTCTTACCCGGACGCGACGCGAGTTCATTCGCGACGCGTTCTGCGGCTTTGGTTCGCTGGCGTTCGCTTCGATTCTCCAGCAGGAGCGAGCGCGCGCCGCGATATTGAATCCGCTCGCGCCGAAACCTTCACACTTCGCGCCGAAAGCGAAGGCGGTCATCTTCTTGTTTGCGGCGGGCGGGCCGAGCCACATCGACACCTTCGATCCCAAGCCGCTGCTCAATCAGCTTCACGGCCAGCCGCGCCCGAAGGAATTTGGCGAGGCGAAATATCAATTCATCGAAAGGAACGCCAAGCTTCTGGGCACGAAGCGCTCCTTCAAGAAATACGGCCAGAGCGGCATTGAGGTTTCCGACCTGTTTCCGCATACGGCCCAATGCATCGACGACATCGCGGTGATCCGCTCGTGTTACGGGGACATGGTCGTGCACTCGGCGGCGCAGTACGAACTGTTCAGCGGTCGCATCGTGCCGGGGTTTCCGAGCATGGGTTCCTGGATCGCCTATGGACTTGGCTCGGAAAGTCAATCGCTGCCGGCCTACGTGGTGATGCCGGACCCGGACGGCGCGCTGGAAGCGGGCCAGCCGATGTACATGCACGGGTTTTTGCCGGCGGTCTATCAACCGACCATGCTGCGTTCGGGCACCAAGCCGGTGCTGAGCCTCGACTTGCCAACTGGCGTCTCCTCCGAGCAACGGCGCAAGACCGTTGATCTGATCCGCCATCTCAATGAAGCGACATTGGCTCCGGACGATGACGAGTTTTCCGCGCGGATCAGCGCGTACGACCTCGCGTTCAAGATGCAATCGGAAGCCCCGGCGGTCTTCGATCTTTCGGAGGAACCTCAGGAGACGCTCGACCTCTACGGCGTCGGCACCGCGCCGACGCACGATTACGGCCGCCGTTGTTTGCTGGCCCGGCGTCTCGTTGAAAAGGGCGTGCGGTTCATTTGCGTCGTTTCCGGCGGTGGGCCAGGGAACAAGCAGTGGGACGCGCACGACAACATCGAGGAAAATCACCTCCGCATGGCGTCTAAGACGGACAAGCCGATTTCCGGACTGCTGAAGGACTTAAAACGCCGCGGGCTGTTCGACAGCACGCTCGTGCTCTGGGGCGGCGAATTTGGGCGCTCACCCGAAGCGCAGACCGGCAAAGGCCGCGATCATCATAATTTGGGTTTCAGCATGTGGATGGCGGGCGGCGGCAGCAAAGGCGGCCAGGTCGTCGGCGCGACGGACGACATCGGCTTGCGCGCGGTGAAGGATCCGGTTCACTTCCGCGACATCCACACGACGATCTTGCACCAACTGGGTTTGGACCAGGACGCGTTGAATTTTCCGCACCTGGGCCGCAATGAGCGCCTCACCCTGGTCCAGGGAAAAGTCATCGAACAGATCGTGTGAAGTAGGGCAGGCATCCTGCCTGCCTGATGGTTTGAGCAGTTGAATAAACGGAGGCGGGCTGGAAGCCTGCCCTGCGTTGGCGGTTATCAACCGAGTTGAAGAAGGATGATTATGCGCAAAACATCTGTCGGAGTTTCCCTCGTTGCATGCTTCATGATGATTCAAGTTCCAGCGACGCTTCACGCCCAGGCGAAGTTCACGCCGGCGGACGTCGGCCAAACCGTCAACGGCTTCCAGGATGATTTCAGCGGCGCGAGGCGCGATCCGAACTGGGTGCCGGTGCCGCCGGAGAAGGACAACTACGATCAACTCAACGGCGTGCTCGTCGTCACGGTGGTTGGCGAAGGGGCGTTCGACACACACTTGCTCTACCAGGCGCCGGGCTACGACGACACCGCACACGAAGTGCTGGCGCGGATTCGGGTCACGGCGTTCGGCACCGGAGACGCGCCGCGGTGCGGCATCGCGGTCGCGGTGAGCGGGGATACCAGTCAGGGAATCAACCTGCACTTCCGCGACCACAATCAGGATGGGCTGTCGGGGCGCCAATTCAAGTTGCTGGATGATCGGCGCGCGTGGGGGCCACGCGGGCTGGATCTCAAATGGGAGGACGCGGCCTGGTATTGGTTGCGTCTGCGCCAGACCGGCCCTGGCACCGCTCCCACCAACAACATCAACGCCAAAGTCTGGCTGGCGGACGGCAGCGTTCCTGAACCGGGCGAGTGGCAAATGAACTGGCGGCGCAGCGGACGAACGGGGTTCGCGGGAATCGTCGGTTCGAGCATCGGCGGGCTTTCGGAATACGAAGTGGACTACATTCTCATCAAAGCGGAAGGCCTTCCGAGCATCAAAGTCTCGCCCAGCGCATTCCCGGAGCCATTGTTCTTGAGCATCCGGCAACAACCGAAAAGCGCGAGCGCCGACATCGGCCAAACCGCCACATTCACACTCGAAGTCGCGAGTTCGGCCCCGCCGGCTTACCAATGGCAAAGAGCGGCGGCGGGGAGCACCAACTTTGTCGCCATCGCCGGCGCCACGGCGAAGAGCTACACAACCACTCCGGTGACTCGAACGGATCACGGCGCGAAATTCCGTTGCGCCCTTTCGATGGGCGGCGCAACCGTCACCAGCGCCGAGGCGATCTTGACGGTGGATGTGACCCCGCCGACCGTGGTCCGAGCTGTCGCGAGCGTGGACCGGACTTTCGACAGCGTCACCGTCATGTTTTCCGAGCCCGTCGCGGCCAGCACGGCAACCAATGTCGCGAACTACGCGGTCACGGGGCTTTCCGTCAGCGCGGCCAAACTCTCCGGCGTCGGCACGAATGTCGTTTTGAAAACCGGCGCCCTAAAGCCGGGGACGAGCTACACGCTCACCGTCAAAGGAATTCAAGACGTGGTTGGCAACACCATTCTTCCGAATTCACAGGTCCCGATCAGTTTCGATGTGGCGGTGCCCGCCGATTTCGGACAGACCGTCAAAGGGTTTCAGGATGATTTCCTCAGCGCGACCCGCGACCCGAACTGGGTGCCGGTGCCTCTGGAGAAAGACAGTTACGAACCGGCCAATGGCGTGCTTCGGGTCACGGTCGTCGGCGAAGGTCCGGATACGCATTTGCTCTACCAGGCGCCGGGCTACAGCGAAGACGCGCAGGAAGTGCTGGCTCGAATTCGGATCACGGCGTTCGGCGCCGGCGACGCGCCGCGGTGCGGCATTGCGGTCGGAGTCGATCCGGACTCCAGCCAGGGCATCAATTTGCATTTCCGCGACAACGACCAGGATAGCGTTTCAGGCCGCCAGTTCAAATTGCTGGACGACCGGCGCGCCTGGGGACCGCCCGGACTCGACATCGATTGGGAAAATGAAACCTGGTACTGGCTGCGTTTGCGCCAGACGGGCAGCATCGTGACCGACGGTCCGAATATCTTTGGCAAAGTCTGGCTCGCGGACGGAACTGTTGCTGAACCGTCCGATTGGCCAATGCGCTGGACGCGAGCAGACCGGATCGGTTTCGCAGGAATTGCCGGCTCCAGCATCGGCGGGCTTTCGGAGTATGAAGTGGATTACATCTTGATCAAGGCCGAGGGACTGCCGAACATCAAAGTGGGTGCGGGTGCATTTCCTGCCGGCGCACCTGCAACGCCGAAAATCTCCGCGGCGCGGTCCGGGAACTCGCTCACACTGAGTTGGACCGAAGGCGGTGTCCTCGAATCGTCCGATTCCATCACCGGTCCGTGGACTGCGGTCTCGGCGGCGTCGAGTCCGCACACCGTGACCTTGACCGGCGCGGGAAGATTCTATCGCGTGCGGAAATGATGCGGCTCGACGGCCCACGCGTAATGTTTCAGTCTTGGGGCGGGGATCTCGCCGAGCCGGTCCATCGCAGAGTTCGATTGAATTAGGCTCGCCGGGACGCTCTTCTCACCCGTGTAGGCTGAGCAGGGCTGTTGACAAAGTAGCGCAGATTTTCAATCTGCCGTATCGCCGAATTGCATTCGGCAGGGCGTCGGGAGATCCAAGCGCGCCCAACCCGCCGTGACCCTATGCGGATTGCAAATCCGCGATACAGCAGAATTCAATTCTGCGCTACTTTGTCAATGGCCCTGGTTTGCTGAGGCGTTACCCATGAACGCGAATTGACGCGCGCACGTCTTGGATTAGAGTTGTTAAGGCCGGTTCAACAACCGCTAATGTCGCTATGAAAACTGCCTGTCCTCTCCCCCATCGCTCCAACGCTTTCACCCTGATCGAACTGCTGGTCGTAATTGCCATCATTGCCATCCTGGCTGGAATGCTGTTGCCCGCCCTGGCGAAATCCAAGGCCAAAGCGAATCAGATCCAATGCCTCAACAATGAGAAGCAGTTGATGCTCGCGACTCTCCTGTATGCCGGCGACGCCGAAGACTGGCTGCCCGTGCCGAATTATGGAAATGATCCGAAGGTGAGCGGCTGGCTCTGCACTCCGCCCTGGGAGAAAGGCGAGACGAACCTGCAAACCGGACAGCTCTGGAAATACGCGAGCGCGTACAAGACGTTCCGCTGTCCGATCGACAAAACGAACACCGCCGAGTTCAAAGCCCGCCCGCAGAAGTATTCGAGCTTCATCATGAACGCCGCGCTGCTGGCCTACGACAAGACGCCGCTTCGGACGCGCACGCTCAAGGCGGTGAACATCCGGCCAGATGCCATTATTTTCTGGCAAGCAGATGAAACAAAACCCGGAGACTTCAATGACGGAGCAGCTTTTCCCTACGAGGGCGCCACTTCGCAGCACAATGGCGGCACTCACGTGGGCGTGATCGATGGGCGCGTTGAGCCAATGAAGATCAAATCGTTTCTGCAGGAGGCGACGCGGAATCCCGGACGCATCCAATTCGTCCCGCCCGGTTCCTCTTGAGTGTTCGAGTTGGGGAGCACACGCGCCCTCGCGCGTCCCGACCGGCGCCCTCGCCGGTCGGTCGTCGGAGAAGCCATCATATCAAGCAATCGCTTCTTCTGACGGAAGACTGAGGTCGGCGAGGGCGCCCACCTCAGCACGCGGGGCGCGTGCGGTCCCCCGGGAGGACGCACACACCTACCTGCGCCGGGGTTAAACACCTGCGCTGCACCGGCTGAATCGTCCTTTTCCGCGGAGGCCGCGGAGCAGATCACCGAAGCGGGTTCTTCCGACTGGATTTTCCGGAAGCCAGCGTGCATTTTTTCGCCGCGTTTGAACGCCTTTCATCGGATGAAAAGACTGAGAGCTTGCCTTTGCGTTGTCGCGATATTCTGTTTGCCGTGGTTCGGCCAAGCGGCAGATTTCCGGCTTCTCTCGCTGGATCGGGACGGCACGTTGACCTGGGCCAACGCGCTGGTTCCCGGAGTTTGCACGGTGGAAGTAGCTTCTTCGGCCGCAGGGCCGTGGCAGCCCGTGAAAAATGTTTTCGCCACGAATCCGTTTGGCTTCCTGACGGTGGTTCCTTCGGGAAGTTCGGCATTCTATCGCCTGTTGTCTTTGGACATTTCGGGCACGCCCGCAGGCTACACCAATCTTCGCGCTTCCTACTCCACGCTGCGAACGATTGGGGGCAAGGGTGAAATCGGCGAGGACGGCTTCAATGCCTGGGAAGCACGCTTCGAGGGAGGCCCGGCTACAGAAGCAGAACTTTCCCGGCCCCACATGGCCCTGGCGGACGACGCCGGGAACGTCTATATCGCGGACAAAGACTCACACGCCATCCGCAAAGTGACTCCCGCGGGCCGGATTTTCACCGTGGCCGGGATGAACGAACCGGGCGACGACGGCAATGCTCCGGGGCTTGCGACGCGGCGCCATCTCGCGTCACCGAATGGTTTGTGGGTGCGAGGCGACGGGACCCTTTACATTCTCGATACGGACAACGACAAAGTCCGGAAGGTCGATACCAACGGCGTGATGTCCACGCTGTTTGACGTCAAAGGGGGAATTCAAGCAGGGCGCGGTCTTTGGGTCAGCGACGACGAGACGCTCGCTTACGTGGCGGCGGGGACTTCGGTGAAGCGCTGGACGCCGGGCGGCGGCGTGAAGACTTTCGAGGACGGTTTCAAAGAACTGGGAAACCTGACCGTCGATTTCACCGGACGCGTGGTCGTGACGGACCGCGCGGACAACCGCGTCTATCGCATCTCCAACGACGGAAAAAAAACCGTGATCGCGGGCAACGGCGAGACGACCGGCGGCGGCGACGGGGCTTTGGCGAAAGAAACCGCGTTGCACGGCGTGCGCGGCATCTGGCTCTTGCCGAACAGCGGCTATTTCCTGGCCACACACGAAGGCTGCCAGATTTGGTACGTGGACACCCGGGGCATCATTCACTTGTTCCTGGACGGCGCTCGCAACGCGCACGCCGGCGATGACGAAGATTTCAAGACGCCTGGACTGAAAGTCAGCGAAGTCCGCGCCGTCACGATGGACCGGCAGGGCAATATTCTCATCACGGAGAACGACGCGGGCTTTATCCGTAAGATCGATTTCTTGCGCCGGCCGGCCAACTGAACCTCGGAATTCGCTTCAGGGTTGCGTCCCGGCGTGCTGTCGAGTAGGCAGGAGTATGATGAACCTGGTCCCATACCTTTGGCCCGCGGTGATCGTTCTTCTGACCTTGAACCATGCTCTGCCGGAAGCGCGCGCGGCGGAGTTTCAAGTTTCCGAAAACGACGACCAGATCAAGATCGCGTCGTCCACGCTCGAAGCCGTCGTCCGCAAGAAAGGCTATGTGACCGGCGTTGCGGGCGGGACTTTTCTCGACAAGAAAACCGGTTTCAAGGACGCGGGCTTTGGCCTGGACATCGTCGATTGGATCATGGAACCCGGCAGTGACGAGTCGTATCGGGACCAGCTCCAAGGCGATTTGAAGTACGAATTCAACAATGCCTATCACGGCCAGCGGCCCAAACGCTCGCTCGAGGGGCCGCAAATCTGCACCAAAGCGCGGGAGCTTTCGCCGCGGGTCATCCGGGGGAAAGATTTCGTGGCTGTGGCGATGAATTTCAAATACCTGATCGCCGCCCCGGGCAAAAGGACCGGTTCCGAATGGAGCCAGGTGCTGGTGTTTCCCCAGGGCCAACGCTACTTCATTTCCAGCGACAAGATCAGCAGCGTCAACGCGAGCGAGGCTATGTTTCTGCGCATCGACATGCCCGGCCACATCAAACACAAGCAGGGTGACGCGTTCAGCGAAGTTTTTTTGAGTTACTACGGGAAGATTTCCTCGAATCAGTTCCTCCGGGACTTTCCTCCCGACGAAAAGTTCCACTACCTTCGCGGCTCGAACCCTTCGCCCAAACGTTTCATTCGCGCCTATCGCTTGCGCGATCCACAGACGGGCCGCGAAGGCCCGTGGCTGGCGGGAATGACTCTGGACCCTACCGCGGTCTATGAAGCCTGGTGCCACCAACGCGGCTACGTGTGCATGATCGAGGAGTTCGGAGGCAAGCCGATCAAGGCGGGCGAGTCGTTCAGCGCCGCTTTCATCGTCGGCTACTTCGATTCGATCGAGGAGATGGAGCAAGTGTACGATCAACATGCCGGCCACACCGGGATCGAAGTCAGTGAGCAGGGCTGGAAGTTGGTGAAGCCGCAGAAGTAACCCGGCGTTGAGCGCAAGAGCGAAACAAGAAATGAATTCACGACACGAAGCAAAGGTGACGGCGCGCGTTGGGAAACTTCCCAGGAACCGTTTCTTCGGACCGTGGCCTTTAGGCCGGTTCAACGCTCGCCTGCAGAGAGTGCGCCGAAGCCGCGTAAAGGCTGCAGTCCGCACGGTTTTCTGTCGATGCGGCGGCGCGGCAGCATCGCCCCACCCGCGACGATTGCATAGGTCGGCTGGCTGGATCAAAAAACCTTGGAGAACTCTCGGCTGGCTTGCGTCTGCAATCGAGTCGGCGCAACGTTCTTTGCGCTCCGGAACCGTATGCCTGGCGTGGCTGCTCTTGTCCTTCAGCGCGGACACTTTTGCCGGTGACGCCTCCACTCGCGCCACCTTTCTGAAACTCATCGAGCGGCCCAAGGTGCCTTTGGCTCCGAAGATCTCCGAGTTGCCTCAGACGAACGGACTTCTCCGATTCCATTTCACTTACGCCGCCGACGCGCAGCAACGGGTTCCCGGCATTTTGATCAAGGGAGCTTCCCGCGGTCGGCGCCCGGTCATCATTTCCCTGCACGGCACCGGCGGCGCCAAGGAGAGCCAGGTCGCCTTCCTGACCAATGCCGTGAGCAAAGGATTTATCGGTGTCGCCATCGATGGCCGCTATCACGGCGAGCGCACCCAACAAGGCAAGGGAGCAGCGGCTTATCACGAGGCTATTCTACGGGCGTACCAAACGGGACAGGAACATCCGTTTCTGTATGACACGGTCTGGGATATCCTCCGGCTGATCGATTACCTGGAGACCCGTGACGACGTAGATGCCGGGCGCATTGGCGTCATCGGATTCTCCAAAGGCGGCATGGAGACCTACCTGGCTGCCGCCGTCGAACCGCGCATTGCCGTGGCCGTTCCTTGTATCGGCGTTCAATCGTTCCGTTGGGCGCTCGAACACGACGCCTGGAAATCACGCATGGAAACGATTCAACCAGCCGTGAACGCCGCCGCCCAAGAAGCGGGACTGGAATTGCCGGATGCCGAGATCGTCCGCAAATTCTACGACCGCGTTGTTCCCGGGATTTACGGGCCGTTCGACGGCCCGGCCATGTTGCCCTTGATTGCGCCGCGACCGCTCCTGGTGATCAATGGCGAAATCGATCCGCGAACGCCCTTGCCGGGCGTGGAAGAATGCGCGGCGGCCACGCGGAAGGCGTATGCCGCGCAAGGCGCGGAAGAGAAATTTGTGCTTCGCATCCAGAAGCAGACCGCGCACAAGGTCAACCCGGATTCGCTCCAAGCCGCGATGGAATGGTTTGAAAAATGGCTCAAAGCAACAGGCGAGCGTGAGAAGTAGGACAGGCATCCTGCCGGCATCCTGCCTGCCCCGGAACGATCTCTTGTAACAAAACGTTTTCGGCGGGGTAATGTCTATTAGATCGATATGCGTGGCCCTGCCTTATGCTGGGAATCTTCTCCCCGGAGTGAACGGGTGTCGGGGAGTTTTCGTGAAACAGTCCAAACCTGCTTCACCTTTCCCCTCACCCCTTCCCTCCCGCTTTGGGAGAGAAGTCTCCCAAGCAGAACTTCGCCCCTTGTCCTCCTGAACGTCCCCCTCTCCCGTTCCCTCTCCCCCTCGGAGGGCGAGAGGGTGTCCGCAGGACGGGAGCGGGGGACGTTCGGAGAGAGGGAGCACTTACTGTCGTGTGGGAGAAAGCCGCCACGCCAAGCAAAGTCGCGGATGGTGAATTGGGCGCCCTCTCCTTGGGGAGAGGGCAGGGTGAGGGGAAAGGTGGCGCACACTTTCCCCTGCGCTCAAGGTTTGCCGGTCACGCCAATTCGATTGGCCACCTGGCCGCGTCGAATTCTCGTCAATCCGCGCGGCTTCACGCTGATTGAGCTTCTGGTGGTCATCGGGATCATCGGGATTCTGGCCGGGATGTTGATGCCCTCGTTGGTCCGGGCCAAGCAAAAGGCCAATGCGGTCAAGTGCCTCAACCATCTCCGGCAACTCGAATTGTCGCTCACGATGTACGGGGACGAACACAATGGCGAGTTTCCCCTGCGCCGCCGCGAACCCACGCATTGGGTCAGCACGCTCAAACCTTACTACGTGGAGCCGGCAGTTCTGAAGTGCCCCAGCGACCGTTTTGGCCAGGACCGCAGTTACATCATTAATGGCTGGAACGATTACTTTCAATCGACCCTGGCGGCCGAAGATTACCAGGCGTTCACCAACTGGAGCTGGCCGCACGGCATGAAATCGGCCTGCATTCCCAATCCCGCCGAGACCATCACATTCGGCGAGAAGAAATCCACGTCCCGGCACGTCCACATGGATTTCAGCCAGGGCCGGGGCAACGACATTGAGCAAGTGGAGCAAGGCCGGCACGGCGGAGGCGGCCCGGAATCAGGCGGATCGAATTTCGCTTTCGCAGATGGAAGCATCCGGTTCCTTCGCTACGGCCATTCGCTCAAACCGGTCAATCTATGGGCCGTCACCGAAGAATGGCGAAACGCCACCGCGAAACTGCCATGAGCAACCTGACCATGAACCGTCTGTTCGGACCGTGGCCTTTAGGCCGCTTCAACACTCAACTCCAAAGTGCGCCCGGAAGCAGCCTGAAGGCTGCGGCCCGCGCAGCGTTCGGTTCATGGGCGGTGGGCATAGTCCCGAGACCAAGGAAGCTACCCATGAACGGTCGTGGTTCCGCCAGGTTTTGGACTGCGCCAGTCCCCGGGCGCTTTCGATTCGTCGGGCAAGTCCAAAAGCGGCCGAGGACTTCCGCATTCCGAAACGCTGGCGCGCCGAAGCTCGCTTCCTTTCGTTCATGGTCCCAGTGCGCAATCAAAGAATCGTGGTGCGTTCTTATGAGCCAGGTAGGGCTGCGTTGCCGCGCAGCCGGTTTCCTGTCGATACGGCGGCGCAGCAGCACCGCCCTACCAGGGAGCAGTTCATGGTCGTTCCAGCAGGTTCTTATTCTCAGCCTTCTCGCACCCCGGCTTTACGCCGCCGCCGCCGATATCGTCATCAACGAAATCATGTATAACCCGCCGAACGAACTGGAGAGCCTCCAGTATGTCGAACTCTTCAATCGCGGCGCTTCGACGGTGGACCTGTCCAACTGGTCGTTCACCCGAAGGATCAAATACGCTTTTCCTCAAGACACGCGGATGGATCCCGGCGCGTTCCTCGTCATTTGCCGGAGCCTGGCTGATTTCTCGGCGCACTATGGCAAGGAGGTCTCCGCGCTCGGAAACTTTTCCGGAAAACTCAGCCACCGTGGCGACCGCATCGAACTCGCGAACGCCCAGAAGAAATTGGTCGATGCCGTCCGCTATTCGGATCGCGACGATTGGCCGATCGGGGCGGATGGTTACTCATCCTCGCTCGAACGCATCTCTCCGGCTTCGCCCGGAGACGCGCCAGAGAACTGGGCCCCCTCTCGTTTGCCGCCGACCAAACGCCCGGCCGGGACACCCGGGAAAAAGAACGACAGTTTTTCGGCGAACCTTCCGCCTCGTGTCACGCGCGTGGAATTCATGCCGAAGGTTCCTGCTCCCGGACAAAGCGTCACCGTTACCGCATCGGCCGCGGATGCGGACGGCGTTCAATCCCTGACCCTGGCCTATCGCACCGTTGCTCCTCGGAACGCCATGGCCGAACGCACGGTCGCCATGACTCGCGCCTCCGGCGATGAGAAAAATGGGACGTACTCCGCCGTTCTCGAAGGACAGCCCGCCGGAGTTCTGGTTCGTTTCCGGATCAAGGCCGCAGACGCGACCGGAACCGAGCGGGTTCAACCTTCGGAGAACGAACCGCGCCCGGCCTATTCCTATTACGTGCCGGCAGTCGCCAACGACGCGCACATTCCGTTCGGTTTCGTGATTAGCGCCGGGCCGCCGGAAAGGCCGGGATCATCCATCTACGGGGGACCGCGGGGGCGGGCGGTCGCTTCGGCGCCGACCCAAGGCAATGCCGCGTTCGTTTATATCCCGCCCGGGGCTGCGCCGCCGCAGGTCTTCGATCACGTGCGCGTCACCCCCCGGCACGGAGGCTTCAAGATTCGGTTTTTGAAGGATCAGCCGCTGAACGGGATCACAGTTGCGAATCTCCTCTTTGAGGGCGCCCCGCGGTGGGTATTGGCCGAGCACCTCGCGTATGAGTTGTATCGCCGCCCGGGGGTCCCGGCGCCCATGAGCGAGCATATTCGGATTTGGCGAGATGGCCGCCTGGCCGGATATCAATTGCTGGTCGAGCAGCCAAACAAATCGTTCCTCGCGCGGAACAGCCGGGATGACACCGGCAACCTTTACAAGCTGCTCTGGTATGGGCAAGGCGTCGTCGGCCAGCACGAGAAGAAAACCAATCCGGCCGGCGGCCACACGGATTTGGCGCAGTTGATCAACGGCTTGAACCGGACGCGCGGCACCGAGCAATGGGAGTTCATCCGCGAGAATTTCACCGTCGAGGAAGTGATCAATTACTTCGCGGTCAATATGTGCATCTCGAACTGGGACGGCTTCTTCAACAATTACTTCACTTACCACGACGTCAACGGCACGAAAAAGTGGGAGATGTATCCGTGGGACGAAGACAAAACCTGGGACCTGGGGCGACTACGACGGCGCTTCCCAACGCTACGATTGGTATGACATGCCGTTAACCTTCGGGATGGGCGGGGATCGGCTGGCGCAAGGATTCCGCGGCTTGTTCGGCGGCGGCGGCCCGTTTGGCGGGGGCACAAGCTGGTGGCGGCCTCCTGGTCACTTCTCCGGGCCCTTGTTGGCCAATCCAGAATTTCGGAAACGATTCCTCGCCCGGTTGCGCGAAATCTGCGCGACGATTTTCACGGAAGAAAAATTCGGCCCGGTCATCCGCGGCCTCGAGCAGCGTCTGGCGAAAGAGATCCCGGTTCGCGCCCAGGCCAACGGCGAGAATCCACAAGAGGCTCTCGCTCGCTTCCAGCGCCACATCCAATCCTTCCTTGGCCAGCTCGAAAACCGGCGGAAGTTCATCCTGGCGGAATTGAGCAAGGCCGGGCCGTAGTAGTACGTGTTTAGCGTGGTAGGGACGGAATCCCGGTCTTTCCGCCGCGGCCGGGTTGGACTGCGTTTGGCCATCGTGCCGATCATGCCGGCATTCTTCGCGGCAGCCTCCCGTTTGCAAGTCGAAATCAGTTGCTTCGGTCAAGAATCATCCAGAATCATGGGCCAATTCGATCCGACAATCGCGGGACGGCGGGAATGGCGCGCACCTGGCTGGCTTGCTCGCTCAGGAAACCTTTCACGTCGTCCGGCAACTTCGGTAAATCGCCGTCGGCGAAGTAGCTCAGCGCCTTGAGCGTGATCATGGGATTGAACTGCTCGCCATAGAGCGCGCGGGCTGCTCCCAGAGCCCGCGGCAATGAAATGCCCGATTTCAGGAGCGCCGCCATGTCCAGGTAGTCTTTACTCATGGCGCGCTCCAAGACGACGGCCGCTTTGAGTCCGGCCAAATCCAGCAAAGAGGCGATTGGCACGGTGTGCCCTTCCGCCATTTCCAGATCGCCGACCCGCCCCAACGACAACCCGCCAAAGAAGGACACCTCTACCAGGCCGCCGCGATCGATTTCAACTGTCAACGTGTTGAGGCGGGATTGCAGTCGCCGCGCGCCGCGCAACAGCGCGATGTTTTGAAAGAGTTGTGCGGGATCGAAAGGCTCCGTCGAGAAAAAATCCAGATCGATCGATTGGCGATGCCCCAAACGGAGTGCGATTGCAGTTCCGCCATAGAGCACAAAATGCGGTGGAACCGTTTCCAATTCGGTCCACAGCCGCCTCTGCGCCGGAGGCAGAATGTCCAGGCATGGTTTGAAGCGATTCAAGGCAGTCGGCGTTTGGGCAAAGAGGGGGCCGGTTCCAGGCCAAACCGGCGGTGCCAATAATGCCAGGAAGGCAGATCAAACACTCCAGGTGGCGGTTCTTTCAACGTGCTTCGCAAAGCAGGTTCGCCCAGGGCATCACGCACGATCTCGACATCGTCCCATGTCCCCAGAGTCATCACTTGTGCGATAAACAAGGCGCGCTGCGCAAGGCCTTCCTCCGGCGGCAACCACCAGAGGAGACGGCGGGCGATTCCCAGCAACGCCTCCGTCTGATGGAGGCTCCTCTGCTGCTCGGCCGTGCTCAGCGTCATCATGGCAGGATTTTCCTCGGTTCAACTAACGCAAGCAAGCTCCCTATTCCACGGTAAGTCTTGTGTGGATTTGGGAAGCTCGCTGTGAAGGAACTCCAGTCCGGTTCTTCCGCAAGTACTCGCGACACTGCCGAATGACTTCGTAGCGGAAGCCGGGGAAATCGTGTCCGCCGCGTGGGTCGAGTAGAGGCTGGCAACTCTCTCGTCCCCCAAATCTCTGCCGCGCGTTCCATGCTGGGTTCGTCCTTCTGCAGCAGGACAACTACGCGGTAAATCTTCCAATCGGCAGGGCGCCGGCAAGTCCCAGCGTGCTCGGACTGGGAGACGCCCCGCAGAATACAATTCTGCGATACGGCAGAGTGCAACTCTGCGCTACGCGCTTTGTCGTCCATCCCGCGGACCAAGCAGTAAGCGTATCGAGATCACTCAACTCAAGCGTCATGGGCAGGAACGTGTCGGCCTGCAACGCTCAAGTCAATGCGTCCAATTCGTTCCTCCTGGCAGCCAAATAAGGTTGGCAACGCAACGGCGGCGATTATCCTGACGCCTCGCAACACACGCTTATGAAACAACCTCTGCTCTGGCTCGTTTTCCTGGCTTCCTCCCTCCCCGTTTCGGCCGCCCCAAGCGATCCTCCCCTCCGCGTTTTCATCCGCGCCGGGGTCAAGACGCACGGGCCGGGCCAGCACGATCATCCGCGCTTCCTCAAGGATTGGACCAAGCTGCTCGCCGAGCGCGGCGCGAAGGCCGACGGCGCGATGGATTTCCCCACCGAAAGCCAGCTCGCCGCTACCGACGTCCTCGCGATGTTCGCGGCCGAGGCAGCGACCATCAAACCGGACCAACGCGGTTACCTCGACAAATTCCTCAAACGCGGCGGCGGCCTGGTCGTGATCCACGACGCGATTTGCGGCACGGATCCGCACTGGTTCAAAACGGTCGCCGGCGGCGCGTGGGAACACCGGCATTCCAAGTGGTATGAAGGCGACGTCGGAATTTACTTCCTGGACAAGGAGCATCCGATCACGCGCGGCCTTTCCAACTTCGAGTTCAAGGACGAGATTTATTACGACCTGCACATGGTGCCGGGCGCGAAAATCCTCGCATCCTCTTTTCACTCCGTCTTCGATCTCGCGCCGCAGATGTGGGTTTATGAGAAGGACAACTATCGCGCCTTCGTCTGCATCCAGGGCCACGAATACTCGTCGTTCAATCTGCCGCATTTCCGGGCGATTCTGCTGCGCGGCATCGCCTGGGCCGGCAAACGCGACGCCGACCTTCTCGTGAACAAAGAGGAATTCGCCAGTCTCAAGTATCCCGAAGGCGGCCCGACCGCGCCGGAAAAGGCCGCGGCCAAAATCAACGCCCCTTCCGAGTTCAACATCAGCCTCATCGCCTCCGAGCCGCTCATCGAAAAAGTCATGTCTCTGGACTGGGACGAGCGTGGACGTCTCTGGGTTGCGGAAACGCCCGAATACCCCAACGGCCGGCGCATCAACAAAAACGACAACATGGTCGCGCTTTGGCGGGAAACGAATCCGCAGTTGTTCCAGGGCGAACTGGAAAACAGGCCCGCGCGCGATCGCATCTCCGTCCTCGAAGATTCGGATGGCGACGGTGTGATGGACAAGAAAACCGTCTTCTATGAAGGCCTGGAGTTGGTGACCAGCCTCGTGCTTTACCATGACGGCGTCATCGTCACGCAAGCGCCGGACATTTACTGGCTGCGCGACACCAACGGCGACGGGCAAGCCGATAAGAAGGTCACGCTTTACACCGGCATGGGCGATTTCGACACGCACGCGGTCATCAGCAACCTCCGCTGGGGCATGGACGGTTGGGTTTACGCGACGCTCGGCTACAGCGCGGGCCATCCGAAATCTCCGGACGGGACGAGAGATTTCGGAATCGTCACTTCAGGAGTGGTTCGCTTCAAACCGGACGGCAGCGCGTTCGAGCAGGTCTCATCGAAGGGCGGGAACACATGGGGATTGGATTTCGCGGCGGATGGCGAACTGTTTTTCACGCAGGCTACCAGCGGCGATCACTTGAATCACGTCGTCGTGCCCGAGAACATTCTGGCCCGAGGCAAGGTGGGTTCCACCGCGAGTTTCAAGCCGATGCAAGACCACACGAAATCGTTCCCCACGATGACGCACAAGAAACAGGCTTACGTGCAGATCGACGTGGTGGGCGGATTCACGGCGGCGGCAGGCTCCACGATTTACACCGGGGGCGCGTGGCCGGCGCAATACGACGGCGCGCATTTTCTTTCGGAGCCGACCATCAACATCGTCCACCTCGACTTGATCAAACCGAGCGGCGCGACTTACCTCGCAACGAAGGATCGCGCGGAAGAGGAATTCATCGCCGGCACGGACCTCTGGTTCCGGCCCATCCACACGCGTGTCGGTCCGGACGGCGCGCTTTACATCGTCGATTTCTACAATCAGGCGGTCATCCACAATGACACGCGCGGCCCCAAACACGGCGCGGGCAACGCGGCCGTGCGGCCGGACCGCGATCATCACTTTGCCCGCATCTGGCGCCTCCAGCACAAGGAAGCCAAGAAACTCGACGCACCGAAGCTCACCCGCCACAGCCTCGCCGGCCTGGTCAAAGCGTTGGAACACCCCAATGGCTTTGTGCGCACGACGGCCCATCGGCTGCTCGCGGAGATGCAGAATCCGGATGTGGTTCGTCCGCTTCAACAACTGGCGGAATCAGACAAGCCAGCCTCGGCGCGGATTCATGCGCTGTGGATTTTGCAGAACCTGGGGCGCATTTCGCCCGACGTTCTCGAGGCGGCCATCGCAGATTCGGACGCCGCCGTGCGAAAAAATGCCCTTCGTATCGCCGGAGAAAATCCGCGGCTTCTCGGTCCGGACCTGAGGAAGTCGATTCTCAGCCGCGTCAAGGACACCGCTGCGCGCGCGCGGCTGCAAGCGTTGGTCGCGCTGGGATCGCTGCCGCCGGACAAGGAAATCGCGAACGCGATCGTCTCGGTCTATCCCGATCTGAAGGACGCCTGGTCGGAGTCCGTGGCCGTGGGTGTCGGCGCCAAAGCGCCGCTGCTGTTCGTGGAGGCTGCTTTGGCAGCGAAGTCGGCCTCCGCGCTGGATTCATTCGTTGCCGCCGTGAGCGAGCAGGTCGGCGGCAAACAGGACGCCGCTTTGGCTTTTCGGATGACTCTTTCGGTTTTGAGCGGTCCCGCCGCTGCGGACGCTCTCAAGCGAACTGCGTTTGAGAGACTGGCCGCGGCGCTCAAGCCGGAAATCGCGCCCGCGTGGACACCGGAATTGCAGAAAGCTTTTCAGACTTCTCTGACCTCGGCGTCGGACATCGTGGTTGGAGCGGTTCTGCCGCTGGTCGTGCGTTGGGACAAGAAAGGCGGGATGACCGCCAACTTGAAACCGCTCATTCAAAAAATGGCGGACAAAGTCAACGACAGCAGACTTTCGGATTCCGAGCGCGCTCGCGTCGCCGGCAGTTTGCTCGGCGTGCGACAATTGAATCCGGAGGTGGTGGGGAACGTGGCGCAGATTCTGGGATCGGGCAGTTCAGCCACCCTGCAGCGCCAAGTGATCGAAGCCCTGGGCAACACGCCGGACGCGGCGATGGGCGCGCCGATGGTCGCGGCGTTTCCGAAATTGTCGGCGGAACTGCAATCGCTCGCTTTCAATCAATTGATCAAACGCGCCGACTGGTCGCAGGCGCTGGTTCGGGCTATCCAAGAGGAAAAGATTTCGCTCACGACCCTCGGCCCGGCTGCCGTGCACCGGCTGCGCGCGCACAGCAACAAGGAAGTCGCTCTGCGCGCCGGCGAGGTCATCGATGAAATCCGCGGTCCGGAGATCAAGGAAAAGGACACGCTGATTGCGAAATTGCTTCCGGAAGTGCAAAGGCCGGGCAACGCCGAGAACGGCCGGCAGCTTTTCACGCAGAATTGCGCGACCTGCCACAAGTTCAACGGCCAGGGCAGCGACCTCGCGCCGGACCTGACCGGCATGGGCGCGCACGGCCCGGCGGAATTGCTCACGCACGTCCTCGATCCCAATCGCGTCGTGGAGCCGAATTTCGTCGCGCACAGCGTCGAAACCAAAGACGGCCAGGTGTTCGACGGGATTGTCGCGCGCGAGAATCAGGCCAGCGTCGTGTTGCGCAACGCCCAGGGCGAACTGGACCTCAAGCGCGAGAACATCCGCAGCCAGCGTTCCACGGGCCTGTCGCTGATGCCGGACGGCTTCGAGTCGTTGGGCGCGGCCGGACTGCAAGATTTGCTGGCCTACATTCGCGCCGGGGAAGGCAAGTATCGCGTCCTCGACCTCGGCGGCGCCTTCACGGCCAACAGTTCGCGCGGGATTTACGGGAGCGAGGACGCGGTCAATGAATCCTTGCGCTTCACGCGCTTTGGTTTGGTGCGCGTGGCGGATGTGCCGTTCGAGGTCGTCAGCCCTACCAAGAGCGGAAGCGGCAACAACGTCGTCGTGCTCAAGGGCGGCCGCGGGTTCGCCAAAACGCTGAATCAGCGCGTCGAAATCAAAGCCGGCGTGGCGGCGAGCAAACTGCATTTCCTCGGCGGCGTCGGCGGCTGGGCCTGGCCGTGTTGCGGCGACAACAAAAACGAAAACGTGCCGGTGGCCAAGGTCACCGTTCTTTACGCGGATCAGGAGCGCGAGGAGATCATTCTGCGGAATGGTCAGGAAATTGCGGATTACAACGGCAAGCATGACGTGCCCGGATCGCAAGAGGCCCTTGGTTTGGTCAAATACGGGCAGGTGCGCTGGTTCAGCAAGCCGTTGAAACGACAGGCGGTCATTGACCGAATCACTCTGGAAAGCTACGACAACGCGGTGGCGCCAACATTTGCCGCGATCACCGCCGAACTCGCAGCCGCCGACGTGAGTCGGCGGGATACCGTGGCTTCTACGAGCGAACAAAGCTCGCCCCGCGTCCTGCCGAGCGGCGGGGCAAAAGTGTTGATCGTGGGCGGCGGCAGCGCCCACAATTTCCTGCGCTGGTTCAACGAAGCGGACGTCGCCACGTTGAAGGGGATCGACGGCGTAGAGGTGAATTACACCGAGGACGTCAACACCATCCTCCCCGCGCTGAATCAGCTTCGAGTGCTTTACCTGAGCAACAACCAACCGATGACGAACAAAGCGCTCCGGAACGGGATCTTCGGGTTCGCGGATTCCGGCCGGGGGCTTCTGCTCGTTCACGCGGCGAATTGGTACAACTGGCGCGACTGGCCGGAATACAACCGCGCTTTGGTCAGCGGCGGCACCCGCAGCCACGACAAGTTCGGCGAGTTTGAAGTCACCGTGGATGAACCCGGCCATCCGATCATGGCGAGCGTGCCCGCGACTTTCCAGATTTCCGACGAGCTGTATCACTTCCAGAAAGACGCGGAAGGGCCGTCGATCCAGGTGCTGGCCACGGGCAAGAATTCGGTCTCCGGCAAAACGTACCCCGTGGTGTGGATCGTGAGCCATCCCAAGGCGCGCATCGTCTGTTGCACGCTGGGCCACGACGGCGCGGCCCACGAACACCCGGCCTATCAGGCCATTCTGCGCAATGCGGTGAAGTGGGCGGCGAGGAAGGAGTGACGCCTGATCCAAAAACTCCAATGCAGGCGCGACTTAACGGTCTGGAGAATCCCCTCGATCAGTCGCAATTGCTCACGCAACTTCGGCCAATCGGGGTCCTCCAAGTCAAATCCGGGATAGCGGTCGGTGAAATAGGCAAAGAACGCAGAGATCACAAAGCACAGCAGCGTAATCCGTGGTTAAGAAATCCGTTCAGCGATTCCATGTGCCAGGCACTTCGGGGAATTCTCTCCCAGGTGGGGAACTGAACTCCGCAACGCCGGACGGAGTTCCCCTCCTGGGAGGGGAAGGGGTGGGTTCATCGGCCGTGTTCTCAAGGCACGTTCGTGATGCGCCCCGCGAGATCAACGCTGACTTCCCGCGCGTTTTTCGGCAGATCGACGGTCGTCTCCTTCCCACCCGGCCAACGAATCCACAGACGCGTCGCCGATTGCGCAGACGCCATGACTTGCACGGAACTGTCCTGCGACCAGTAACCGCTCCCGGAGTGAATCTCACGCGCCGCGCCATAGGTGGTTCCCGTGATAAGCCGGAGGCAGGCGCCAACGCCGTCCGGATTGTCCTCCGGACCCTTCAATCGGATGCGCCAGCCCGGCCGGCCGCCGCGATTGCGGAATAGTTTTGTGGCGGCGCCGTTCTGCGCCACCGCGAGATCGATCCTTCCATCGCGGTCAAAATCCGCGAGGGCGCATCCGCGCTGTTCGCCGTAAATCATCACGCCGCTCTCCTGCCCGGCCAGGGCCGCAAATCCGCCGCGTCCGTCGCCTCTCAACCACAGCCCGCGTCCGCCGTCGTAGCGCGGGGTTTCGATCTGCGCGCCGAAAAGATTTTGGCTCAAGAAAAGGTCTTCATGACCGTCGCCATCCCCATCGGCAACCGCCAGGCCGAACGCGGGCGCAAACTGCGCTTCCACCGGCAAAGCTCGCGCCTCCCAGCGGTCGCCGCGGTTCAGGAAGACGGTGGACTCCAGCCAGACCGCCTCCCAGAACTTCGCGCCGGGCAGTCGGTCGCCCAAAAGTTCCTCAACACCCGCGCCGGCATAGGCTTTGTTCGAAGCGAACCGCTCGCGTAGAAACGGCATGACGCGTCCGAGTGCCACGAACTGCCGTTCCGGCACGACCTTCTTCAGCGCCGGCTCGTAGTAGGCCTCGATAATGTCCTCGGTTCCGTCGCGGTCGAAGTCTCCGAAGTAAACGCGCAAAGGTTGCGCGCGATGGCTCTGATACCTCGTGTTGCGTCCCCAATTCGAGGCGACGAGGTCCATCTTGCCGTCTTCGTCAAAATCGCCGGCGGTGACGCCGTTCCACCAGCCTGTCAAATCGTGGAGCGTGGAGCGTGGAGCGTGAAGCGTGGAATTTCCCTGGGGCAAAGTCACGGGCCAATTCCAGGGCGCCAGGCGCCCCGTTTGATTCCAGAAAATCCGGATGGGCCCCCAATCGCAGGCCAGAATCAGTTCCGGATAACCGTCTCCGGTGAGATCGCTGAACACCGCGCCGCTGACCAGCCCGACTGCGACCAACAACTTCGAGTTTTCCGTGTCCGGCGCGAATTTCCCGCCAGCATTCCGGTAGAGCGCTGAGGATGCCGCTTCCGGATATTTCCCGGGAAGCACGCGCCCGCCGACGAACAAATCCAGATCCCCGTCCCCGTCGTAATCCGCCAGGGCCAGCGGTCCGGTGCTGGCTTCGCGTCCGGCGATGAGATCCTCGGCGCGCCTGGCGGCCAGATCGAATTGCCGGACGCACGCGCCAATCGCAAGGCCGTCCTCGTAATTCGCGGATCCGGCGAGAAGCACTCTTTGTCCCGGCGCCTTGTTCCACCCCAGCACTGTTGTCTGATCTCGCGTGGCCGGCAGGGCTGGAGGGCCCTCGACCTTGGAGAATCCCCCGTTGCTCTGGTTGCGATAAACCGCCAGCGTCCCGCCTTTGCCACTGCCCACAATCAAGTCGTCCCAACCATCCGCATCGATATCGAACCAGGCGACTCCCGGCCCCAATTGGCTGAGCCGATTCGGGAGCAACGGCTGGCGGCTGAAATCGTCGAACGGTTGATCCCTGTGGGTGTGATTCAGCAAATGGCTCACTTCCTCGAAGAGTGTGGGAGCGTCAGAGCGTTGGAGCGCTGGAGCGTCCGAGCGTCCGAGCGTCCGAGGGTTGTTCGTGGACGGCTCAACGCTCTGACGCACGGACGCTCCGGCGCTCCTGTGTGTCAGGCGTTCCGTCTCACCCATTCCCTCCCGACGAACGGGCCCCCTCACCCCTGCCCTCTCCCCCTCCGAGGGGGAGAGGGTGTCGGCAGGACGGGTGAGGGGGACCGACTCAGCTTCCTGGATTTCATACACGCGATTCGCTTTGGCTCCGCGGACCAGACTCCGAAGCCCGCTGCGCCAGTTCACTTCGATCGTCAGTTCGTTCGTCAGCGAGCCGGCGGCAAAGACCCGCAGCGGTTCGTCGGAAGACAGGTAACGCCCGCCGCAGATCATTTCCTGGGATTGCTCTGGCACGGCGCCGTCCAGCACTTTGATCCGGGCGCCAATCCCCCGCGTGTTGGGCGCGCGGCCTTTCAAACGCACGGCGATCCGAGGCGCCGAAGAATTGTTTCGATAGACACTGGCCAGGGCATTGAAATTATTCACGGCAACATCCAGGTCGCCGTCATTGTCCAGATCCGCCAGCGCCATTCCGTGCGAAATGCCGGCGAGGTCGAAGCCCCACGCACGGCCGGTTTCTTCGAACGTCAGATCGCCGCGATTGCGGAAGGCGAGATTCGGCGTGCTGAGGCGGGGGAATTTGCGGCGCGCCTGGAAGAGTTCGGCGTCCGACATTCTTCGTTTCGCGCGCAGGGATTTCAATTCATCCGCCACGTCGAGATCACGCGCCGCGCGTTCCTGGCCGTTGGAAATCAGCACGTCCTCCCATCCGTCGAGATCGACATCGAGGAAGATCGGCGTCCAGGACCACTCCGAAGCTTCCAGCCCGCTGAACTGCCCAATCTCGGCGTAAGTGCCGTCGCCCCGGCTCAAAAAGAGGGTGTTCAGCCCGTATTGCGGACGGTTCTCGATCTCGCCGATTCGCGGCGCGGACGGATTGTCGTCCAGCATCTGGGTCATGCGCAGCCGATGATCCCGGCTCAACATGTCGAGCACGAGAAAGTCATCAAACCCGTCGCGGTTGAGGTCGGCAAAATCAACGCCCATGGAAAACAGACTGGCCTTGCGCAGCGCCAGGCGAGGAATCGCGCGAAACCGACCCTCCCAAGGAACCTGCCCCCTCACCCCATCCCTCTCCCCCTCGGAGGGGGAGAGGGTGTCCGCAGGACGGGTGAGGGGGCCGTTCCGGGGTTCAGGGTGTGAAGGCTTTGGGGAATTCTTCCCCTGATTGATCCAGACGCGGTCGAGCGAATCGAAATCGTTGCAGACGTAAAGGTCGGGCCAGCCGTCGCCGTTGAGATCGCGAAACATCGCGGCCAGTCCCCAATCCCGAGGCGTTTCCTTCAACGGTTGGCCGTCTTCCTCCATAAACGTGCCATCAGTAAAGGAAATTGCGCCGAAGTTCGTGCCGCTGAGATTTCGATAGAACGCATCCGGTTGGCCCATTTCCAGAATCCGTCCCGAAGCGGTAACGACAAATCGGTTCGTCAATTCCGGTTCGGTGGTGAGCCGGCCATCGACGCGCTCCACGACCGTTCTGCCATCGATCACTTTGAACGTGGCCCGGGCGTTGGGCATGTCCATGAGAGCATTGGTGCGGTAATTGGCGATGTACAGGTCCAGAAATCCGTCGCCGTCGGTGTCGGCTATGGCCGTGGTCATTCCGCCTTTGCCGGGATTTAACACGGTGCGTTCGGCAAAAATCGCCTTGCCGTCGTTGAAGAATATTCGCGTGCCGCGCCCGATCGAGTTCACGATCAAGTCGAGATCGCCGTCGCCGTCCAGATCCGCGAAGGTTGCGCCCGTTGAATCCAATCCGGTGCAAGCAACTCCCGCGGCCTCGGTGATGTCCTCGAATTTCCAGTGGCCCAGATTGCGGTAGAGGCGATTGGGCGCGTTCAATCCGCAGAAATACAGATCGCACCAGCCGTCGCCATCGACGTCCCCGGCGGCGACCCCGGAGCCGTTGAGAAGGATTTGATTCGTGAGATGCCGGGCTTCAGGCACGAAATTGCCGAACGCGATGCCGGTAAGGTTTGACGACAGGAGCGTGAAGCCAGCCTGGCCGTTTGGGGGAACAACGAGTGCTTTGCTTCGGAAGCTCTGGCCTTGCTCCCACTGCGCGCGATTTTGCCCCTCACTCGTCTTGCGGACACCCTCTCCCGCCGCAAGGGGGAGAGGGACAGGGTGAGGGGGAGGTTCGAGGGGAGAATTCCCTATTGCTAAACTCCCCGCATTGAACTCTCGAACAGATTCTCGCACCACGGATTTCACGGATTTCACAGATTTAGAAGCTCCCTTATCCGTGCGATCCGTGTAATCCGTGGTTGACTCAGGTTCGGGCGGAGGGTGACTTTCGAGGCCCAGGACACAGCCGCTGAAAACCATGAAAAACCCGAGAACGACCGAGAGAATCGTGCCGAAGCGTTGCTGCATGCCGGACGCATTCTATCTCTCCGACTCAGTCGAAGCAAAAACCAAAGCGTCCAAATCCCAGGAGGCACGGGAGGTAACGAAGCCAACGGGGTCTTTGTTCTCTTCGTTTCCTTTTGTAGAACCACACAAACCTTTTCCCCAGGCGAAGGGTTTCGTGGTTCTCAGCATGGAGGCCGTTTGCTAAAAGAATTGCCTTGAAACGAAATCGGCAGCGCAAGCAACAGACTCCTGCTTCAGAGGCGTCCGGTTCCCCCACCCCGCCTGCTGCCGCCGCGCCAGCCGTCAAACGCCGCTGGGTGTTTGCCCTGATCGCAATGGTTGCTCTGCCTTTGCTTTGTCTGGCGGGAATTGAAGTCGCGCTACGCCTCGCAGGGTCCGGATATCCGACCCGCTTTCTCCTCCCCCGCACCACGGGCGGCCAGGAAGTTCGGATTGCCAATGAAAAATTCGGCTGGAGATTTTTTCCCCGCCAACTGGCTCGGCGCCCGCTTCCGCTGAGCATCAATGCGGAGAAGCCTGCCGGCACGTTCCGCATTTTTGTCTTCGGTGAATCGGCCGCCATGGGAGACCCGGAACCGGCGTTTGGCTTCAGCCGTATCCTGGAAGTGCTCTTGCGCGAACGGTTCCCCGGCGCGCGATTCGAGGTCGTCAACGTCGCGTTCACCGCCATCAACTCCCATGTCATCCTTCCGATCGCCCGCGAATGCGCCGGTCAACAAGGTGATCTCTGGATCGTGTACATGGGCAACAACGAAGTCATGGGACCCTTCGGCGCCGGAACGATCTTCAGCGCGCAGGCGCCTCCTTTGCCAGTGATCCGAGCCAGCCTGGCCCTCAAGAGGCTCCAGCTCGGCCAATGGGCGGATCAAACGGTGGAGCGTCTTTTCGGCGCCTCGTCACAAACTCAATCCTGGGCAGGCATGGAAATGTTCCTCGAACAACAAATCCGTCAAGACGACGCGCGCCTCAGCCGGGTCTATGATCATTTCCGCCGGAACTTGGAGGACATTGTTCAAATTGGCATCCGCAGCGGCGCGAGAGTCATCGTCAGCTCGGTGGCCAGCAACCTCAAAGATTGCGCCCCGCTGGCGTCGCTCCACAGTCCTCATCTGAACGAGAGCCAGATTTCCGAATGGGACCGGGCTTACAGCGATGCCGCCGCGCTGGAAAACTCAGGGCAATTCGCCAAAGCAATCTCGGCCTACGGGGCCGCCGAGTGGATCGATGCCGGATTCGCGGAATTGCAGTTTCGCCTGGCACGATGCCATGCCGCCTTGACGAATCAGGTGGAAGCCCGGCGCCGATTCGACCGGGCGCGCGATTTGGACACGCTGCGTTTCCGCGCGGACACTCGCCTTAACGCCCTCACCAAGCAGCTCGCTGCCAGCCGCGAAGATGCCGGAGTTTATTGGTTGGACGCGATGGAGACGCTCGCTCAGGCGAGCGCCGACGGGATTCCGGGTGACGAATTCTTCTTCGATCACGTGCATCTGACGTTTGAAGGCAATTATCACTTGGCGCGGGCACTGGCTCAGGGGACGCTTCGCGCTTTGCCGTCGGGAATCTCCCGGAACGACAAAGGATCGTGGGCCTCGGCAGAACTTTGCGCGCAGCGGCTCGCGCTCACTGCCTGGAGCCGATACGCGATGCACGAAACCATGTTGCGGCGGCTGTCCTCGGCTCCCTTCACCAATCAACTCAATTACGCCGCGCGCCGCCAGCGGTCCCTGGAAAAGCTGCGCGAACTGCGTCCGGGCGCGGAACCCGCAGCGCTTGGTGCAGCGGTGGAGGTTTTCAAGGAAGCTCTCACGCGCATGCCGGACGACGTGATGTTGCGCGAGAATTTCGCAAAACTCCTGCACGCGCGCGGCGATTTCGAGGCCGCGCTGGGGCAATTCCAGCGGGTTATCGAACTTTGGCCGCACGATCCGTCCGGCTACTACAATGCCGGTGCCGTTCGGCGCGCGCAGGGCAAGATCACCGAAGCCGCGCAATACTTTCAGCAAGCCTTGAAAGTGAACCCGGACTATGGGGAGGCGCACTTCGGCCTGGGCATGATTGCCCTGAGCCAGGAACGAAGGGCGGAATCCGTCGGTTCGTTTATGGCGGCGATTCGCCTTCGGCCCGGACTTTGGGAAGCTCACCTGAATCTCGCGCTCGCCTTGGAAAAGCTAGGCGATTCGAGCCGGGCGATTGGGCATTTCACCGAAGCTCTGCGGCTGCAACCGAATTCTCACGTGGCTCATCTGCGTCTCGGGGACCTCCAGGCGCAGCAGGGCGACCGAATGTCCGCCCTGCAGCATTACTCCGATGCCGCCCGCGCGCAGCCGGAAACTGTCCTGGGGGAATTCAACCGGCTCGTGCAGTCGCAACCGCAAGACGCGCTCGCTCACTTCAAGTTGGCCAATGCGCTCGCGGCGGTTGGCCGCAGCACGGATGCGATGGAAAGTCTGCGTCAGGTCGTGCGCCTGAAAAACGATTTTTGGGAAGCGCGCTATCTGCTCGGCGTCGAATTGGCGACGCAGGAGCGGCTTCCCGAAGCGCAGGCGCAATTCGCCGAGGCAGTTCGGCTGCGGCCAGACTTTGCCCTGGCGCACTTGAATCTCGGGGTGGCCCTGGCCAAACAAGCGCGGCTACGCGAAGCGGCGGTCCACTTTCAGGAAACGCTGCGCCTCCAACCGGCCAATCGACAGGCGAAACAATTCCTCCAAACCATCCAGTCCCTCACCAACGCCGCGCCGCGTCCGAAATCTGGAAACGGCGATTAATTAGCCGCAAAGATCATAGCGCGGCAAAGCTCTGTCATTGACTGAGGCGCTCGCGAGAGCCATCGCAAACGCAGGGGCAAATGGATCGCAACCAGCAGCCGGCGCAAATTTAATTCTCGAAAGGTCCCGGGCCCGCATCGGGATCCTCCGGCGAGGTCGGCGACAAGTTCCGCAACTCAACGGTCGGGATTGTGAACTGGGAGTCCGCTCTCCAGGATAATTTCGACGAAACCGACCGTGCCGGTGACGCGGACGGTCTCAAGCTGTTCGACGCCGCCGTGCGCTGGGCCGGCAACATTACCGCCGCACCGGCTCAGGCCAAGTTTACCAAGTTCACCAAGAACGCCAACGGCAGCCTCACCCTCGAATGGACCGGAGGCGGGACGCTGCAAGCCGCGCCCGCGGTGACCGGTCCGTGGCAAGACGTGCCCGGAGCGGCGAGCCCGTACACGTTCAACCCAACGGCAGCGGCGCTTTTCGGCCGAATCAAAAACTGAGATTCGGGCCATACTCCAAGAGGCCGGGCGCAAGTCCGGCCTCTTTTTTATTAAACAAGATTGGGGCCCGCACGCGCCCTCGCGTGCTGGGTCGGCGCCCCCGCCGACGCCAGTCCTCTCTCTGGACAATGAGTTGTTTGAGAAGATGGCTTCTTCGACAATCCGACCGGCGGGGGCGCCGGTCGGAACACGCGAGGCGCGTGTGCTCCCCACTCTCCTGAGACATACTTGCGGCCAAGATTTGATGTTCATAGGGCACATTTGCAGTTACCTTCCCTGACCATTCCAAGATGACACAGAATCCGCGCTTGCACAGAAGGCAGAGTTCAACCACGGATCCCACGGATCCCACGGATAGGACCGTTTCGTTATCCGCGAAATCCGCGAAATCCGTGGTCAAAGAAACTGGTTTAGAGGGGGCGAATCCGTACGGCCTGGCGCTCCTCACGTTCCTGTTGTGTTGCGCTGGCTCCAGTGCCCTCGTTCAACCGAGTGCCCCCGTTGAATCGAGTTCGGCGGCTCCCAAAATCAACCCGGCGCTTGTGGCCAAGGCGACCGACGGCCCCGGCCTGGCCCGGATTTTCTGCGCTTCCTGCCACCTTTTCCCGGAGCCGGATTTGCTCGATAAAAAGACGTGGCGCGAGGGGACTTTGCCGCGCATGAGAATCCGCATGGGCCTGGCTCCCGAATTGATCGATCGACATCGGGAAGCGAAATTGCTCCGGGCTTCAGGGGTCTTTCCGACGGCGCCGCTGCTTTCCGAAGCCGAGTGGAAATTGATCGAAGCCTATTATCTGTCGGCGGCGCCGGAGACCGCTTTGCCCCAGGGACCCCGGCCGCAAATCCAAACCCGGCTGAAACTCTTCGCGCCGGAGCGCCCCCGATTCAAACGGGCCAATCCTTCGACTTCGATGGTCGTCATTCACGCCAAGACGCACCGAATCTACATGGGCGACGCGGAAACCAAATCGCTCGACCTCCTCGACGCCGATGGAGGCCTGTTGCAGTCGATCAGCCTCGGCAACGTCCCCGTCTCCGTCGCGGAAACGGAGCGCGGCCTTTATGTCACGCTGATTGGACATTTCCTGCCCTCCGAGGATCCCAAAGGCGAATTTGTGTTTCTGGAAAAGGCGGAAGGCGGTTTCAAACCGCCGAAGGTGATCCTGAAAGAACTGCCCCGGCCCACGCATGTCGAGTTCGCGGACCTGAACGGGGACGGGAAAAAGGATTTCGTGATCTCGATGTTCGGGAACAACGCGGGCCGCCTGTCGTGGTTTGAGAACGATGGAAAGGACGCGTACAAGGAACACGTCATTCTCCCGAAGCCGGGCGCGTTGCGTCCCGTGATCCGCGACTTCAACGGAGACGGCGCGCCGGATATCGCCGTGTTGATGGCCCAGGATTTGGAAACGCTTTTTCTGATGCTCAACGATGGCAAAGGGAATTTCACGCCGCAGCCCGTGTTTCAGAAGCCGCCGGTCTATGGCCATTCCCACTTCGAGCTGGCGGATTTCAATGGCGATGGCCGGCCCGACGTCTTGGCCACGAACGGGGACAACGGCGAGTATGCTTCCCCGCTCAAGCGCTACCATGGCCTCCGGATTTATCTCAACAAAGGCGCCTTGAAGTTCGAGGAGAGCTTCTTCTTCCCGATCAACGGCGCGTACAAGGCGGTCGCGCGCGATTTCGACGGAGACGGCGATCTGGACATCGCAGCGATCTCGTTCTTCCCGGACTACGAGCGTTCGCCCCAGGAGAGTTTCGTTTACCTGGAGAATCAGGGCGGACTGAAGTTTGCGCCTTCGACGTTTCCGCAATTCTTCACGGGACGCTGGCTGACGATGGACGCGGACGATCTGGACGGCGACGGGGATATCGACCTGGTGTTGGGCTCCTACATCCATGGGCCGAGCGAGGTGCCGAAGTCGTTGCTGGACCTCTGGGAGAAAGTTGGGCCGTCCGTTCTGGTGCTGAGGAACAAGCTTCGCTGAACCGCATCTTCAAGCGGCGGTGGGCCCACGCAATACACGAAAAGCACGAATGGGAGAAGGAGCAGAACCCGGAGAGGCACTGCTGTTGAATTACTGATCAGACCGTGGGATAGAATACACTTTGCCAGGAGGGAGGAGATGGACCGGGAGAGGAGGGCCGTCTTTGTTGGCTCGCCCCGCTCCTCGGTCCTTCCCCTGGACCGTTCCTCCGGACCGTGGCCTTTAGGCCGCTTCAGCGCTGGACTCCGGAGAGTGCGTGGAAGCAGCCTGAAGGCTGCGGTCCGCACGGTTTTCAGTTCAAGGGCCATGTGCATGGCCCTGAGGCCAAGAAAGCTGCCCATGAAGCAGCCGGTAGGGCGAGCCTGTCCTCAGCGAGCCGAGTCAGACGTGTTCCACGCACGTTGATCGGCTCGCCGGGACGGACTCGCCCTACCGCTGATCGGTTCAAGGGACGAGTGCATGGTTCTGAAACCAAGGCAGCTTCCTATGAACCGTTCCTTCGGGCCGTGGCCTTTAGGCCGCTTCAACGCTCAACTCCGGAGAGTGCGCGGAAGCAGCCTGAAGGCTGCGGTCCGCACGGTTTTCAGTTCAAGGGCCATGTGCATGGCCCTAGAGGCCAAGAAAGCTGCCCATGAAGCAGCCGGTAGGGCGAGCCTGTCCCCAGCGAGCCGAGTCAGACGTGTTCCACGCACGTGGATCGGCTCGCCGGGACGGACTCGCCCTACCGCTGATTGGTTCAATGGTCGAGTGCATGGTTCTGAGGCCAAGGCAGCTTCCCCTGGACCGTTCCTCCGGGCCGTGGCCTTTAGGCCGCTTCAACGTTGGACTCCGGAGAGTGCGCGGAAGCAGCCTGAAGGCTGCGGTCCGCACGGTTTTCGGTTCATGCGCGTATGGCAAAATGCGACTTCCTCGAACCTGTGCGCGCAGTGCGCCCATGAACCCGGTCTCC
>VHCZ01000043.1 GCA_016871535.1 Verrucomicrobiota bacterium | reverse complement strand
ACTGCCGCCCTTCGGGTTGCGCCGAATTTTGCCTGGGGCTGCGTTGCTCCTCGGTCACAGCCCCACTGGCGGGGGATGCTCGCTCGTCGCGCCTTGCCCCAGGCCAAATTGGGCGCAACGAACGTGAGCGTATTTACGAAACGGACCACTAAGGCTGACACCTCGAGGGAGAGAGCACTCGGGCCGGCAGTCTTCGCGAATCTCGACCTGGCTCTACTGCGTCGGTTTATTGTCTGGCGCGATAAAACCGCATTCCGGCGTCCGGCTTCACTTTCAGAGGCGAAACGGCATTCGCCGCAGCCGTCCAGCCGCCTGTCAACGCTGTGGACGATTCGAGCGTGCCGCCGCTCCAGGTGATTTCAAGTTCTGCGCCGACTCGTTTGATAGCGAGCGCCGGCGGTTTGGCCATTTCAGCCACAGGGACGGTGAAGCCGAATGCGCGCGGCACCGTACTATTGAAACCCGACTGGCTCAGGTAGAAGTCGTCAAAGAAGAGGTTTGTCGTCGTGCTATGCCCGGCGAGGCCGCCGATTATAAGCTTGTCCAAATCCTTGGTCGTGAAACCCACGTCCGCCGCGCCCACCGGATCGCGAGCTGAGATGTAATCGGTAATGATCTTCGTGCGCTGGGTGGCTCCGTCCTTTTGAACGTAGATCGAGTAGGTATCGCCGGTCGAACTTTGGTCAGCCGGGAAAGCGCCATTCTTAAGGTCCACCCACACGTTGTAGGCGGTCCTGGGCGCAACGATCGGGTCCGCCGCAAAATCGGCCGGTGAACTGAAGCCATTCGCGCCGCCCACCTGCACGCCGGCGCCGAGTTCATTGCTGATGACCGCGCCTGGACCGATATTATTTCCGCCGCCGCCTACATCGCTGCCGAAACGAACACTGCGATCAGTGAGGGCCGCCGTGCCTTTGACGGGTTCCGACTCGTCGCCCGATACGTAAACGCGGAAGAAAAGCGTCCGTTGATCTCCTTCTTTGATCGTGAGCGGGCCGAGCCGGAGCGATGCGGTGCCGTTGCCGCCCCTGGGCGCGACCATCTTGTTGCCACCGATCTCGGCGATGGTGAAATCATTCGCGTCGAGATCAGCCCAGCCGCCTTGAAGGTTGAGCAGCCCGACGTTGTAACGGTCAAAATTGTCGAGCAACGTCCACCCCGGCGCCACACCATCGATGGCCGCGACAGCCAGGGTCTGGGAGGCCGATTCAGCGCCACGAGTCAGAGTCAGCTTGAACGTCTTGCTGGAAGTCATCGTCACTTCGGCCGACCCAAGGCCGGAGACCGTTTTCGCCCTCACGTCCCCGATGCCCTGGTCGATAACCACCTGGACATTCTTGGTCACGTCCCAACTCAAGATCACTTTGTCTCCGACGGCTGCGGCCGGCCGGCTGGAGGCAAAGGAGCGAATAGCCAGCGGCTGCGGTTTGGTGAAGGAAACCGGCGTGCCCGTCGTCACAACCGCCTTAACTTCGTCCACAGACAGCGCCCGGCTCCACAGAGCGACGTCGTCAATCAAGCCCGTGACCCAGTGCGTGGGATTAGCTCGCAAGATTCCACCGACGGTTGTGGTGTTGATGCGCCAGGCGCCGGCTTCTTTGGCAGGGATCTCTAAGGGGTCTTTAGCGCCGTCAAGGTAGAGCGCCCGCGTGCCGTCGGCTTGCTGGACAAAAGCAATATGATGCCAGGCGCCGTCCAACGGTTCGCCCTCACTTTTGATATGGTTCACCGTGGCCCAGCCGGATTGGCGGAAGAAGACGTCCAGCTTGCCCGTGCCGCCGCCACTGTCGGTGCCCAGGTTGAACAGGGGATCGTTGTTTGAGGTGCTGCCTTCGGAGAAAAGCCGCAGGTCCGTCTGGCCGGTGCCGGTGACGTTGGCCCAAAACGAAACGGTCAAAGCCGGATGTTGATTGATGGGCAACTGTTCGCCCGCGTTGTTGATTCGCTTGAGCATGGTCTGCCGGGCATTGTCGAATTTGAAGGCTTTACCCACTTTGCCGGTCACCAGGTCGGCGGCAGTCAGGTTCGCCAATTCCAGATCATAGCCACTGACCAGGTCGGGGGTTTTCACGCCGACCACTTCATCCAAAGGCCAATATGAAACCATCCCTTTGGCCAGAGGGGAGAAGACACTGCTCAAACTCTCTTTGACGAGCTGCTGGAGCTCTGCTTCCGAGAGTGCGCGGTTCCAGAGGGCGACGTCGTCAATCAAGCCCGTGACCCAGTGTGTGGGATTCGCTCGCAGGATCCCCCCGACGGTGGTCGTGTTGATCCGCCAGGACCCCGACTCTTTCGCCGGGATTTCCAGCGAGTCCTTCTTGCCATCAATGTAGAGCGCGCGGGACCCGTCCGATTGCTGGATGAACGCAAGGTGGTGCCAGGTGCCATCCAAGGGATCGGCTTCACTTTTGATATGGTTGACCGTGGCCCAGCCGGATTGTCGGAAGAAGACGTCCAGCTTGCCGGTGCCGCCGCCACTGTCGGTGCCCAGGTTGAACAGGGGATCATTGTTCGAGGTGCTGCCTTCGGAGAAAAGCCGCAGGTCCGTCTGGCCGGTGCCGGTCACGTTGGCCCAAAACGCGACCGTCAACGCGGGATGCTGGTTGATGGGCAATTGTTCGCCCGGACTGTTGATCCGCCGGAGCATCGTCTGCCGGGCGTTGTCAAACTTGAACGCCTTCCCAACTTTTCCCGCCACCAGATCGGCTGCGGTCAAGTTGGCCAGTTCAAGGTCATAGCCGCTGACAAGGTCGGGGGTTTTGGTTCCGACGACGTCGTCGAGCGGCCAATACGACACCAGGCCGTCTTTCAGGGCCGCTTGCGAGCCGGTGCTCGAAAGCAAAGTCGCCGCGGTGAGGAGAGTCAGAAGGAGGAGAGGCAGGTCAGGAGTCCGAAGGGTTTTGGTTCTCATAGGAGTTGACTGGGGTTGCGCATTCATGTCGGGAACGCTGAGAAGTAAACAAAGTCGTGCACGCTGGGCAAGCAGATTATCGAAAGGCGCTCGGTCTCCGCAGGCTTTTAAGGCGCAGCTTCCTTCCACGCGTCCGCGCGCCCTGGAGTTGCCGCTCGATTCCGGAAAAGTGATTTTGCTGCGCGGCATTCGCCGGAGCGGGAAAACCTCCCTGTTCTACCACACGATGCGCAGGTTGGAAGCGAGCGGCGTGGCGCGCGAGCAAATCCTTTATGTGAATCTCGAGGACGACCGGCTTTATCCCATTCGCGCGGACGAACTGGACCTCATCCTGCAGGCCCACGGCGAGTTGCTTCCGGAGTTTCAAAAGAAGCCTCTCTATCTGTTCCTTGACGAAATCCAGGCCGTCAACGGCTGGGAGCGTTTCGTGCGCCGAGTTCATGATACGGAACACGCGGCCCTATTCGTCACCGGGTCAGCGCCGCACCTGCTCGGCCGCCAAATCGCTCCCGTCTTGCGCGGGCGATGCCTGAGTTACGAACTTTTGCCCTTGAGCTTTTCCGAGTCGATCCGATTTCGAGATCTGACCTTTGAGACCTATTCCAGGACGAGCAAAGCGATGGCCGTGAACGTGCTCGAAGAATATCTGCGGTGGGGCGGATTTCCAGAGATCCTCCTGGCGGAGGAGCCCCTTCGACGAAAAATCGTGACCGAGTACGCGGACGTCCTCTACTACCGCGACTTGCTCGACGAATTCTCGGTGCGCAATGAGCACGTCATGCGTTTGTTGTTGAAGCACAGCCTGAGTCATCCGGCGGCCCTGGTCAGCCCCCACAAGCTTTACCATGACTTCCGTTCACAAGGCGTCCGTATTTCGAAAAACACGATTTACGAATATCTGCGGTTTCTCGAGGAGGCGGGCCTGATTTATTCCGTCCCGATTTTCGCGCAGTCTCTGCGCAAGCAAGAGCAGAATCCGAAGAAGACCTATATTGCCGACCTGGGATTGATGCAGGCGTTCACAGCGCAGCCAGACAAGGACCAGGGCAGGAAGTTGGAGAATCTCATTTTCCTGAAAAAGCGGGTTCTGGGCGGCGAATTGTTCTATTGCAGCGACGGGCACGAAGTGGACATCGTCCATCACGCCGGCGCGAATCTAACTTTCACCAACGTTTGCTGGCCTGTCGAATCGCCGCAAACCAGCCGGCGGGAAATCGCCGGACTGACCGCCGCATTTCAACGATTCCCCCAGGCCGAGTTCGAACTGATCGGGCATGAACTGCCCAAGAACCAGGCGCCGGCTCCCATCGTGCAGAAATCCGCATGGCAATACCTGCTGGAATGAAACGGACGACTTGTCGATGCACCGGGGCCGCGTGTGCTTCCCATTTCTTTCTTGAAGTCACGGCGCAGTTCAAGCACACCGGGGAGCGGCAAACTGACTCCCTATGAAAAAACTTAACGTCGGACTTATCGGCTACGGCTTCATGGGCCGTGCTCATTCCAACGCTTACCGCAAGGTCAATAACTTCTTCGACCTCGAATTCCAGCCCGTCCTCAAGGCCGCTTGCGCCCGCAGCGAAGACAAGGTGAAGCCTTTCGCCGCAAAATGGGGTTTTGAATCCATTGAGGCCGACTGGCGCAAACTCATCCAGCGCGACGACATCGATCTCATCGACATTTGCACGCCGAACAACACCCATGCCGAAATCGCCATCGCCGCCGCCAAAGCCGGCAAGATGATTCTCTGCGAGAAACCCCTTTCCATGGACGGGGCCGAAGGCAAGAAAATGGTCGCCGCCGTCGAGAAAGCCGGGGTCGCAAACATGGTTTGGTACAATTACCGCCGGGTGCCTGCGGTGACTTTCGCCAAACAACTGATCGACGAAGGCAAGCTGGGCCGCATTTTTCATTACCGCGCGAAGTTCCTCCAGGATTGGACAATCAGTCCGGACCTGCCCCAGGGCGGAACCGGCCTCTGGCGTTTGGACGTGAAAGCCGCGGGCAGCGGGGTCACGGGCGATTTGCTTGCCCATTGCATCGACACCGCGGTCTGGCTCAACGGCGGCATCGACCGGGTCAACGCCATGACGGAGACCTTTGTGAAGGAGCGGAAACACAATCTCACCGGCAAGGTCGAGAAAGTCGGGATTGACGACGCCTGTGCGTTCCTGGCCCGTTTCGGCAATGGTTCGCTGGCGACTTTTGAGTCCACGCGCTACGCCCGTGGCCACAAGGCGCTTTACACATTCGAGATCAATGGCGAGCACGCGTCGATCTTTTGGGACCTCCACGACTTGCACCGCCTTCAATACTTCGATCACCGTGATCAGGGGACCGTGCGAGGCTGGCGGTCCATCCATGTCACTGACGGCGACCATCCGTACATGGGCAAATGGTGGGTGCCGGGGCTTCAAATCGGATACGAGCACAGTTTTGTTCACCAGGTTGCAGACTTTCTGAAAGGGTTGAGCAACGGAAAGCCCGCTTCTCCAACCTTCCGGGACGCGCTGGAAACTCAGAATATCTGCGACGCCGTCCTGAAATCGGCGAAGACAGGCAAGTGGGAGAAAGTCGCGAAGGTGAAGTGACCCGCGCGAGGAGTTCTCCCTCCCCACGAACCTGATTCAACCGCGGATTACACGGATAACCCGGATAAAATCTCTTTGTCATCCGCGAAATCCGCGAAATCCGTGGCTAAAAAAACCGGTTCAGGGGTTTCAATGTGCGAAACTTTTCGGAGAATTCTCCCCAGCGGGAGGGTTGGGGTCAGGGAGAAAGCTTCGGCGCTTGCGTGCGTGTTTAGCGTGTCCGGGACGGATTCCGTCCCAAATCGGACCTTGAGGCTGGCTGCCGCTCAGGGTGAGACGATGGGCAACCGGGGATCCTGGTTTTTCCATGGGCTGTCTCTTTGTTTCAAGGACCTCAAGGATCATAGCAGGGACGGAGTGGAATCCGTCCCTACCAACGCAAACCCAGACCAAGGCAGAGGGAATGGCGCAGAAACGGATGTCCGACGGTAGCCCGAGCGCTAAAACGTCGCAGCGGTTAAAGAGTTTGCGGAGGGAAACAGAATTTTGCGCATTGAGAAGCAAGTAGTAATCGAGTGTCAGCTTCTCGCGTGAGGGGCCACCTCCTGACGTAACCTGGCCATTGCCAATTGCGTCTGGCGATTCCGGGCGACTTGTCCGTCCCTAGTCAGCCTGTTGAACTAATTGTGAATTGTCCTATTGTCCGAACGGCCGTTTCCGCGCGAAGACTCCTCAATCGAAGGAGTATTCGCCGAACTCTCTCAATCTCCAGCCAGATTTTCGGCCTCATCGTGGCGCTGCTGGTGTCGGGCTGCCGCGCTTCCTATTACCGGAAGTCCGCCGACAAAGAGGTTTATAAGATCATCCAGAACAAACAGCAGCAGGTCTTCGGGAAAACCAACGCCTTCAGCATCGACACGCGCTACTCCAACCGCGCTCCGGATGACATCAAAGCGCAGGAGATTCTCGAAGATCGACTTCAGCAAGCCAGGCATGTGCTCACGCTGCCGGAGGCGCTCCGGCTCGCCGTCGAAAACAACCGGGCGTATCAGCTTCGCAAGGAAAACCTCTACATCTCTGCTCTCACGCTGACGCGCGAACGGTTTGCTTACGTGCCGCAGTTCTTTGCCGGGACAACTGTCAGCGGGGAGCGCTCCTCCAACGGCGACGAATCAGTTCGGGCCGCCAATCGGCTGGGCATGGACACGCTGTTCAAAACGGGCGGGCGCGTCGGTCTGGACCTCGCGAACGATTTGCTGCGGTTTTACACGGGCGATCCGCGCCGGTCGGCGGTTTCGACGATTGCCTTGAGTCTGTCCCAACCGCTGCTGCGCGGGGCGGGCGCGAAGATCGCGGCGGAGAATCTCACGCAGGCGGAGCGGAACGTGATCTACGAAATCCGCAGCTTCAGCTATTACCAGGACACGTTCGCGTTCGATATCGTCTCGACGTATTTCCGGCTGCTCCAGCAGCAGGACACCGTGAGGAATCAGTTCAACAACTACCAAAGCAGGACGAACCTGGAGGCGCGAACCGTGGCGCTGGCCTTCGACCGGTTGGCTCCCATTCAGGCGGATCAAGCCAAACAGGAGAGCCTCGCCGCGAAAAACAGCTACATCCTGGCCGTGGACCGATATCGAAACAGCCTGGATCAGTTCAAGATCACGCTGGGCTTGCCGGCCGGCTACGAAATCCAGCTCGACGAAAACGCGTTGAAAGAGATCGAGGCGATAGGCTTGCTCCCGGTGCCCCTGAACGAATCCGAAGCGCTCCAGACCGCGCTCAACCGGCGCCTGGACCTGCTCAACGAGATCGATATTTTCGAAGATAGCAAACGGAAGATCAAAATCGCCGCCGACCGCTTGAAGCCCGACTTGAACTTATTCGCCGACGCTTCCCTTCAGTCCGAACGTCCCACGGATTATGCGAACTTCGATCTGAACGACTACCGGCTTTCCGGCGGCGTGCAGGTGAATCTTCCCATCAATCGATTGCTGGAACGCAATTCCTATCGCTCGTCGTTGCTCAGCTTTGAACGCCAGATTCGCACTTTGGCTCTGTTCCTCGACGATCTGAAGAATGATGTTCGCGCGGATCTGCGAACCCTGGAACAGGCGCGACAAAGTTATGAAATCCAGAACAGCGCCAAGGCGCTGGCGGATCAACGCGTGGATAGCACGGAACTCCAGCAGGCCGCGGGGCGCGTTCAGGTCCGAGATGTTTTGGAGGCGCAGACCGCGCGCGTCCAAGCCTACAATGCAGCCACCGCGGCGCTGGTCGATTATCATTTGACCCGGTTGCGTTTCCTGCTGGATTTGGGGGCGCTTAGGACGGCCGAGGAAAAGTTCTGGCTCAAGCAGGGCGACCTTGCCAAAGTGCAGCCAGGCCAAACCGCGCCGCCGACTCCGCCGCCGTCCGACCAGCTCATCACGCCGCAACAACTTTTCGAAAAATGAAAAACCCTGAAGTCAAAGCATCCGTCCAGCAGAGCCTGACCAAACGGCCCGCCGTGACCGCCGCCCTCGGCCTGATCTTGCTGATTGTGGCCTTCGTTGGCATCCGGCGCTGGACCACTCCGCCACCGGTGGAACAACAATTCCACACCGTAAAGCGGGGCGACATGCTGATCTCGGTCGTGGAAGGCGGCGCGCTGAAGGCCGTTAACGAATCGATCATTCGGAGCGAGTTCGAGGGCATGTCCCGGATTATCAGCATCGTGCCCGAAGGCACTTATGCGAAGAAAGGCGACCTGCTGGTGGAACTGGATTCTTCGGAGTTGAAGGACCGTCTCAATCAACAGGAGGTCAGTTACCAGAACAGCGATTTCGCTTTCGTCCAGGCGAAGGAGAACTTGAGCATCCAGAGAAGCCTGGTCGATAGCCAGATCAAGGACGCTGAATTGCGCGCGGAGTTCGCCAAGTCCGATCTCGACAAATACATCGAAGGCGATGCCCCCCAGCAAATCAACACCCAGACCAATAATATCATCATCCGGAAGGAACAGTTGCAGCGCGCCCAAGACAAGTTGGATTGGACCCAGCAACTGTTCAAAAAAGGCTACGCCTCAAAATCGGAATTGGAAGCCGACGGACTCAGCTTGATGCAGTCCAAAATCTCCCTGGAACAGGCCGAGGAAGATTTGCGGCTTTTCCGAAAATACGACATGCCGAAAAGCGTGCGCCGGCTCGAGTCTGCCTGGGATCAGGCGAAGATGGAATTGGGCCGTTTGAAACAACGCACCTCGAACCAAATCGCCCAGGCCGAGGCCGACTTGCGAACCCGCCAGCGCGCGCTGGAATTGACACTGGAGAAACTGAATGAACTGAAGCAGCAATTCGAGAACTCGCGCATCAAGGCGCCGCAGGACGGCCTGGTCGTCTATGCTTCGAGCAATCCCTTCATCGGCGGCAGTGGCGGGCAAATCTTGATCGAGGAAGGCGCCCAGATCCGGCAGCGCCAGGAAATCATCAAGTTGCCCGACGTTTCGCAAATGCTCGTGGAAATTCGCGTCCACGAATCCCATGTCTTACAGATCCGAGCCGGCCTGGATGCCTACGTCACCGTCGATTCCATTCCGGATCGCCGGTTCAAAGCCAAAGTGAAAAAGGTCGCCGTTCTGCCCAATTCGCAGGACCGCTGGATGAACCCGAACCTCAAAGTCTATTCCACGGACGTGCTGATCGAAGACGAGTTGCCGGATTTGAAACCCGGAGTCTCGGCCCGGGCGGAGATTATCGTCACCAACCTGGTCCAGGCATTGACGGTCCCGCTGCAAGCGGTGACGACCGTCAAAGGCAAGCAGGTCTGTTACGTTCAGAACGGAAAAGGCACCACGCCGGCGCCAGTCGTGGTCGGGAATTTCAACGATCAATTCATCGAAATCAAATCCGGCCTCAAGGAAGGAGATCGCGTGTTGCTCTCGCCGCCTGCGGCCACCGATAACGCCGACCTGAGCGGATCGATCATATCCTCAGCCGAATTGGAACAGCAGCGAACGGCGCCGCCGGCCACGACCGCGCCCAAAGCAAGTCCCGGAAACAACAACACCTCCACCCAAGCCAATCCCGGCCGCGAAGCCGAATCCGCAAGCGGATCGATCGCCGCCGTGGCAACAGGCCAGCCGGCCGTTGCGCCAGGAATCGTGCCGCCAACCCCGCCAGCCGCCACGGCAGAGCCAGGATCCGAGTTCGGTGGAAGGCGCCGCGGTGGCAACGATCCCGAAGCGCAAAAGCGCCGGGAAGAATTCATGAAACTCAGCCCGGAAGAGCGCGCCGCGAGAATGCAGCAGTTCCGAGGTCGTCGCGGACAGCCGGTGAGTGAAACCTCTGCGCCGCAGAATCGAAACCCCGAGTGAGTGAAGGTTTCACGACTCTCTTCCTATGCGAATTCGACCGCTGAACTCACGCCTTCGCCTCTCCCAGGGGGGGAACTTGAGACTGGCGCACCGATCGAGCCTCCCCTCCTGGGAGGGGGCAGGGAGTGGGTTCATGGGGAGCTTCCACGGCCTTCGAGCCATGCATACGGTCCATGAACCTAAGACCGCGCGGACCGCAGCCTTCAGGCTGCTTCCAGTCCCGCTCCGGGGTTTGGCGTTGAAGCGGCCTCAAGGCCGCAGTCCGGAGGAACGTTTCATGGGAAGCTTCCTTGGCCAAGAAGCCATGCCTACGGCCCATGAACCGAGAACCGCGCGGACCGCAGCCTTCAGGCCGCTTCCGCGCACTCCCCGCAGTCGGGCGTTGAAGCGGCCTAAAGGCCAGGGTCCGAACCGACGGTTCATGGGAAGACACGATTAGCACCCTTATGACCACGCGCAACCGGCAGCGACGCAAGAGCGGCCTTTCCTGGACCGTTCTGATCCTTGTGGCCGTCGCGGGCGCTTTCGCGATTCGCGCTTACATCCAGAAATCGGGAAAGCCGCAGTATCCGCCGAATGCTTTTTACGAAGTGAAGCGTGGCGACCTCTTGATTTCCGTGGTGGAAGATGGCGCGCTTCGGGCCGTCAACGAAACGATCATCCGCAACAACCTGGAAGGCGTCTCCCGCATTATCCACCTCGTGCCCGAAGGTTCGCACGTCAAAAAAGGGGACTTGCTCGTCGAACTCGACAGCTCCGTGCTCCGGGACCGGTTGAACGAACAAGAGCTTGCTTATCAGGACAACCTGTTCCTTCTGCTGCAGGCCCGCGAGAACTTGAAGATTCAGAAGAGCCTGGTCGAAAGCCGGATCAAGGACGCCGAACTCCAGGTCGAACTCGCAAAGTCGGATTTGGAGAAATACCGCGATGGGGACGCCCCGCAGCAAATTCGGATCTCGGAGTCCCGGATCGGAGTTCTTGAAGAGCAGGTGCGCATTGCCAGCGCCCGGTTCACGCGGACGGAACAGCTTTTCAAGGAAGGCACCGCCACCAAGTCCGAGTTGGAGGCAGACAGCCTGAGTTTGAAACGCGAACAACTTGGATTGGAGCAAATCCGCGAAGACCTCCGGCTTCTCAAGAAATTCGATCAGCCCAACATGATTCGCATGCTCGAATCGAAGCTGCAGTTGGCGAAGGACGAACTCGAACGGCTAAAGCAACGCTCGTCGAATGAACTCGCCCAGGCCGAGGCGGACCTCAAAACAAGCCAGCGCGCGCAGGAGATCACGGACGAAACGCTCAAGCAGCAACGGAGGCAGTTGGAGAACGCGAAAATCTACGCCCCGCAGGATGGCCTCGTCGCGTATTCCACCAGCAGCCCTTTCCAGGGTCGCGGAGAAGGAGGATTTGAAGAAGGCCGGTCGCGAGGCAGTCGGGGAGGGCGAGGCATGGCTGACTTCGGCGGCGGATTTCAAAGCTTTGGCGGAGAAGGCCGGCGAGGACAACGCGGCAGTGGTGGCGGGAGCGGGTGGGGCAGTTCTTCGTCCGGCGGCGGTTATAGCAGTTCATCATCATCCGGCTCGTCGGGGCGCAGCGGTGGTTCGTCATCCGTTGGCTCCGGCACGACAAGCAGCGGTTCGTCAAGTCAGGCTTCAACATCGGGGACGGCGGGCGGATCGGGTTCATCAGCATCCAGAAGTCAGTCAGCATCTATGGGCGGCGGGATGCAAGGATCTTCAGCGGGCGGTGGTTTCGGCGGGGCGTCCGGAGGCGGGCGGTCAGGCGGGGGTAGCGGTGGTGGCGGTTTCTCTTCCGGCGGGGGCGGGGGTTCAGGCGGAGCCAGCCCGTCATTCGCCTCCTACGGGTCGATTCGGCAGAGTTCACAGACCGGCTCATCCGGCTCGATGGGGCAGAGTTCTGGCGCGGGTTCCGGTTTTTCTGGTTCGGGCGGCTCAGGCAGTTCTTTTGGCGGGAGCGGTTCGGGCAGTTCATTCGGTTCGAGCAGTTCCAGCGCCTACGGTGTGCAGAATCCCTACAGCACCACCGGGAGCCAAAGCAGTTCGCGGTTTGGTTCGCAAAGCTCCTCTTTTGACATGGGATCGTTCATGTTCATCGGCACTTCTGGAGTGATTGAGGAAGGCGCCATGGTTCGGCAGCGGCAAGAGCTGATCCGACTTCCCGACGTTTCGAAAATGCTGGCCGAAGTCAAAATCCACGAATCGCGCGTCCGCCAGGTTCATCCGGGCATGCCCGCATATGTGCGGGTCGAGACACTGCCGGGCCGCCGGTTTAAGGGCACGGTGCGCCGCGTCGCGATCCTGCCGGATACGCAAGCAAGCTGGGTCAGTCCCGACACGAAAGTCTATGCCACGGACGTCCTGATTGATGAGGAATTGCCCGAACTCAAGCCAGGCGTATCGGCACGCGCTCAGATTATTATTACCAATCTGACCCAAGTGCTCAGTGTGCCGATCCAGGCGGTCACCACTTTCAATGGCGAACACGTTTGCTACGTCAAGAAAGGCTCCGGGGTCAGCCCGATCTCAGTGAAGACCGGCTGGTTCAATGACCAGCTCATTGAGGTCTCGTCCGGACTGAAGGAAGGAGACCTCGTGTTGCTCGCGCCGACCACGGACGAGGAGCACCTTGACCCCGAAGCGCAAACGCCTCAAAGCAGCACCGCGAGCGAAGCGGGTTCGGCGAGAAACAACGCCGCGGCGCCGCCCGGCGACTCTCAACCCGCCGCGGAGAACCGGTCTATCGAAAACGGCCAGCGACCTGCCGGGCCTCCTCGCTCAACACCTTCTCAAACGGAAACCGGCGTTCAGCGTGGCGAGAATCAACCTGCGGAAGGAACGGAAGGCGGCGCTCGAAGTGGCGGGCGCGGACGACGCGGACAAGGGCCGCTCGATCCCGAAATGCAGAAGCGCATGGAAGAGTTCATGAAGTTGAGTCCGGAAGAACGCGAAGAGCGGATGCGCCAGTTTCGAGGCCGGCGCGGCCAAGGCCAAGGCCAAGGCCAGCCGCAGCCCGACTTTTAAGCCCAGCCACCTCGGGAAACCCCTAAGCCATAGAATGGCATTTCAACCGCAGATGGACGCTGATAAACGCAGATTACAAACGCGCTGTTGCCCCCAGGGAACTCGCTTACGCGGCGAGTTTTCTCCGGCTCAACTATCCTCGTTTATCTGCACTGCCATCGTCCAGATTGCTTGCCGCCTGCGACGAACTTGGACTGCGGTGGCAGAGCGCAGCGACGACACCGCTTTCTGGGGCCATCCCGGATCCAAAGCGGCGTGGCGCTTCCCTTCCCGCCGCAGTCCAAAACGCTCGATTGCGGCTTTGCCGCGGTGGGCTCCTCTGCGGTTTTCCTTTTTTCAACTGCCGAGTCTTGGATGAAACAAAAAGCGATCATACGCATTGAATCCGTCGAGAAGGTCTATGACATGGGCGAGGTCAAAGTCCACGCGCTGCGCGGCGTGAACCTCGAAGTCCTGGAAGGCGACTATATCGCCATCATGGGTCCTTCCGGGTCGGGGAAATCGACGTTGCTGAACCTTCTCGGCTGTTTGGACCGGCCTACCGCCGGGCGTTTCTATCTCGGAGGCGATGACGTTTCCCAGATGGACGACAACGAGCTGTCCGAAGTTCGCGGGCGGAAGATCGGTTTCATTTTCCAGTCCTACAACTTGATTCACCAGCTTTCGCTGATCGAGAACATCCAGATGCCGCTGTTTTATCAAGGCCTGGACACTCCCAAGAACAATTCGCGGTGCGAACGGTTCGCGGGCCTGGTCGGACTCGGCGACCGCCTGCACCATCGGCCGAGCCAGCTTTCCGGAGGCCAGCAGCAGCGCGTCGCCGTCGCCCGTTCCCTTGTCAATGATCCGCTCATGATCCTGGCGGACGAGCCGACCGGCAACCTCGACTCCCGGACCGGGACAGAAATCCTGGATCTCCTCGATCGCCTCAACCACAGCGGCAAGACCATCGTGCTCGTCACGCACGATCCGAACACGGCGGCCCGGGCCCGGCGCGTCGTGCACATGCGCGACGGCGTTATCGACCGGATCGTTGAGCAAGAGCGGCGGCCAGCCCCGGGCCATCTCCCGGACATCGAACACCCGACCGACGCCGTTGAGAGTCGATCAGCGTTCCGGCTCGCGCTGCGCCCGGTGCGCACCATGCAGGTGGGGATCAAGAGCCTTCTGCTGCACAAGCTCCGTTCCGCGCTCACGATGCTGGGAATCATCTTCGGAGTCTGCTCCGTCATTGCGATGCTCGCGATCGGCGAAGGCGCGTCGTACGAAGCGCAGGAAACGATCAAGAAACTCGGCAGCGCCAACATCATCATCCGGGCCGTCAAACCGCCCGAAGACACCAAAACCACCACCGCGACCTCTGGCCGCGGCTCGGTCATCGAATACGGCCTGACCTACAAGGACGCCAGCCGCATTCAAGCGACGATTCCGGGCATCAACCACGTCCTGCCCATGCGCATCATTCGCGAGAACGTCCGCTTCTTCCGGAATGAAGTCTCCGGCCAGGTGATCGGAACCTACCCGGTGTACAGCGAAATCGCCGGCCTGGACAGTCTGCGCGGCCGCTTTATCACGGAGACGGATGACCTTCATCAAAACAACATTTGCGCGATTTCGGCAGGACTGGCCAAGCGTCTGTTCCCGTACCAGGATCCGCTCGACCAGGAAATCAAGATCGGCGCCCATTATTACCAGGTGGTCGGGCTGGTGCGTGAAACCAGCACGGAGGAAAAACGCCCGCAATCGGGCGAAACCACCGGCCAGGCGCTCGACAACAACGTCTATGTTCCGCTTTCCGCGGCGCGAAATCGCTTCGGCGAAACTCTGATCCGCCGTTCCGCCGGCAGCCAGGAAGCCGAGCGCGTGCAACTCCACCAGATCACTGTGCAGTTCGCCAGCACCGCCGACGTGGAAACCGCAGTGCCGCAGATCGAGACCTTGCTCGAACGGTTCCACACCAAGAAGGATTACGAGTTGATCGTTCCGCTCCAACTCCTGCGGCAGGCCGAGCAAACCAAGCGCATCTTCAATATCGTGCTCGGATCAATCGCCGCCATTTCCCTCCTGGTCGGCGGCATCGGGATCATGAACATCATGCTCGCGACGGTGACGGAACGAACGCGCGAGATCGGAATCCGGCGCGCGCTCGGCGCCAAGCAACGCGATATCACCGCCCAGTTCCTCGTCGAAGCGATCGTCCTGGCGATTGGCGGCGGCTTGATCGGCGTGAGCCTGGGCGTGCTGACGCCGTTGATTGTGTCGCGTTTGACCGACATGGTGACAATTATTACGCCGCTCTCCGTCATGCTGGCTTTCAGCATCTCGGGCGCAGTCGGAATCATCTTCGGTCTCTACCCCGCCTCCCGCGCCGCCAGCCTTGATCCCATCGAAGCGCTGCGGCACGAGTGAACGCGGAAAGGGAACCGGACAAAGGGCGCGAGCAGTGCGGAAGTCCCTGACTTTGGAGGATTGATGCGGTTTGATGTTACTGAGTCGTTCCAGTATCCTGGCCGCGGTGTCCCGGCTGTGGTCACCTTGGTCGTTGAAGGAAAGGCGAGCACGCTGGAGGAAGCTGGGTGGAGCGGGCTACCAGCCCGCCTCGCGAGGCAACCTGCCGCGTGAAAGGTCGTGGGTAATTCCTTGCGATCCGTCCAGGACTGATCCGCGACCGTTCCGTCCGGCTGGTAGCCGGACGGAACAGGCAAGTTGCCTGTGCCACCGACAACATGTGGCTGCACCGGAGGTTTCATTGGAGGTTCAGGGAGGTTCAGGTTCAGCTTGCGAGACGGGTAGTTCATCGACTAGATTGCCGAGCAAGCTTGATCCAGTTGCGACCTGCGCCATGCTCACGTTTCTTAGCCAGCCTGTCCGCCATTGCGACGGCGTCTCGCGGCGCACTTTCCTGAAGGCAGGCGCGTTTGGCCTTGGTGGTCTCACGTTCGCTGACTTGCTCCGCGCCGAGCATGCCGCCAGGCGAGGTTCATCGACCAAAGCCATCATCAACGTCCATTTGGATGGCGGCCCGCCTCAGATGGATCTCATCGATCCCAAACCGGAGACTCCCATTGAATTTCGCGGGAATCTGGATTCCATTCCGACGCGGATTCCGGGACTGCACGTCAGCGAGTTGATGCCCCGGGTGGCCTCTATCGCGGACAAATTGGTTTTCATCCGTTCGCTCGTTGGCGCGGAAGAGCAACATCACGCGTTTCAATGCCTTTCCGGCTTCGAGGAAAAGGACCTCGCAAACATCGGTGGCCGTCCCTCTCTCGGTTGCGTCGTGGCCAAGCTGCTGGGCTCGCCGGAGGATTCAGCTCCGTCCTTTGTCGATCTGATGCAGGGGCGCCCTCTGGTGCGAAACAGCGCTCGGCCTGGCTTCCTCGGCCCCGCGTATAAGCCGTTTCGCCCGGACATTTCGAAGTTGTTTCATCGCGAACTGGAGCCGGGGATGAAGAAGGAATTGGCCGCCCGCGGCTCCGAACACACTTTGAGCCTGGCGTTGTCGGAAGGCATCACCGTGGGCCGCTTGGAGAATCGCGTTGAATTGCTGTCCAACCTGGACGTGCTGCGCCGCGAAATCGACCGCAGCGGCGAGATGGAGGCGCTGGACAAATTCACGCAGCAAGCCGTCGGCATTTTGACTTCGGGCAAGTTGGCGGACGCGATGGACCTGGGAAAGGAAGATCCGCGCCTGGTGGAGCGGTACACGCCGCGATTCAACGGGAGCGACAATCTCTTTTACACCAGCGAAGGCCCGAAAGCCGCGCAGAAACTGTTGCTGGCGCGCCGGCTCGTTGAAGCCGGCGTGCGATGCGTGAGCCTGTCGATCAGCGATTTCGACACGCACTCGGACAATTTACAGCGCATGCGCGATCTGGTGCCGGTTGTGGATCACGCTCTGCACGCCTTGATCACGGACTTAGACGAACGCGGCATGCTCGACGACGTCACCATTGTCGCCTGGGGCGAGTTCGGGCGGACGCCCCGGATCAACAAGGATGGCGGCCGCGATCATTGGCCGCGCGTCGGCATGGCGATGATGGCCGGCGGCGGGATGCGCGTTGGGCAAGTGATCGGTTCGACCGACCGTTTCGCCGCCGAGGCCACTTCCAGGCCGGTCCACTATCAGGACGTGGTCGCCACCTTGTATCACAACCTTGGCCTCGACCCGCGCACCACGACCGTGACTGACACCAGCGGCCGGCCGCAATTCCTGGTCACGGTGGGCCAGCCGATCCGAGAACTGGTTTAGCAAGCACGCTTGGCAAGAATTATGACCATCGTGAAATTGGCCTTCCTCCTCGCGCTCCTGTTTCACCCAACACTCCTGCCTGCCGCTGCCCAAACTGCCTCGCTGCCGGTCAAGGTCCAGATCTTCGAGAACTCGAAACCCGGCGCCGAATTCGAGTTGAGCAGTTCCGAGCCGGTCGAGGAATACGCCGAGGCTGCCTTTGGTTTTATTCGTTTTCCGACAAAATACTCCGCTAACGCGCTGCCTCTGGACCGTTCGACGCCTTTCGTGATCCGCGCCTCGTCGAAGCGCGCATTCCCGGCGGGCGAGTACGAGTTTCAGTTGCGCGCAAAGGGAGCGGCGCGTTTCCTTCTGGACGGCGAAATCCTTCTCACCACGAAACCTCAGGAACGAAACACCTCCGGCAACGACCCAGTCCCTCCGCCCGTAGAACGCAACGATAGTCCGATTCGGCCGGCCCCATATCCACACCAGGAAGTCATCGCCACGGTGAAACTAGATGGGCAGGAACACAGCTTTTCTCTGACCGCCGTGATCGGAGGCAAAGGCCTCGTCCCGTCGCCGGGCGAACTCTCGGTCAGCATGGGGCGCCGCGATGAGATCCCGCGCTTGCTTGGCGATCCGGATTCCCCGCTCCTCACGGACGAAGCGTGGGAATCGTACGCTCAACAACAAATCGAAAGGCAGCGGCAAGAAGATGTCGTTCGCCGGAGAACCTTGAGCGCCGAGGTCGTCGCGCTGTGGGACGAATATCATCAACAGGTTCGCGCCAGGGTGAGCCGCGAACCCGCGCCAGCCGTTCCAAAGGTTTCGGCGCAGACTCCGGTTTTCAACGGCATCGACCGATTCATCGGGGCGCGGCTGGAACAAGTTGGAGTGCGCCCGACGCCTTTGAGCTCCGATCTCGATTTTTTTCGCCGGCTTTCGCTGGACACCATCGGCGTCGTCCCGTCGCCCGAGGAAATCCAAGCGTTTCTGAGTGATCCCGCTGATCAACGCCGGCCGCGCGCCATCGAGCGGTTGCTCGCGCACACCGGCTGGGCGGATCACTGGGTCAGTTATTGGCAGGACGCGCTGGCGGAGAATCCGGGCATCCTCAAACCCGACCTAAACAATTCCGGTCCGTTCCGCTGGTGGCTGCACCAATCGTTCACGGACAACATTCCCTTCGACCGCCTGGTCGCAGAATTGGTCCAGATGGAAGGCAGCATTTCTCTGGGCGCGCCCGCGGCCTTCAAGCTGGCGACGCTGAACGATTCGCCGATGGCCGCCAAGGCGGATATTCTTTCCCAGGCGTTCCTGGGCGAAAAGCTCTCTTGCGCCCGCTGTCGTGTTACGTTTATTTGACGCAGATTGAAACCGGGCCGAACGGGTTGATCCGCGCGCCCGACGTCGATGAGGAACGGCAGCGCCGCCGCGAATCGCTCCTGGGCGCGTGGAGGAATGAATACCTGGGAAAGCATCCGAACGACGAAACTTTCCGCGCGCAGTCCGCCGTCGCCCAGCAAGGCTTCCGCATGGCCGGGCCGGAGTTCTTGAACGTTTTCGACCTGGGGCGCGAAGCGCAATCGCTGCGGGAAGCGTATGGCGGCGAATTCGGCCAGCGCTGTTTGCTCGCGCGGCGGCTCGTCCAGGCGGGCGTGCGTTTCGTAGAGGTTTCCTTCAATCTGAATTTCCTGAACGGCACGGGCTGGGACACCCACAATGACGGCCAGCTCAAGCAACATTTGCTCATCAAAGATCTCGACCAGGCCTTCGCCACGCTGTTGCGCGACCTGGAGAAGAACCGGCTGCTCGACACGACCCTGGTGGTGATCGCCACGGAATTTGGCCGTCCGCCCGAATTCGACAGCGGCGGCGGACGGGGGCATCAATCCGTGGCTTTCACGTGCGTTCTGGCGGGTGGCGGCTTGCGCACGGGGCGCGTAGTGGGGCAGACCGACGACCTGGGGAAGACGGTGGTGGAGAAGCCGGTGTCCGTAGCTGATTTTCACGCCACGATCCACAGCGCCCTGGGGATCAATCCAGGCAAGGATCTTTACGCGGATGACCGGCCCGTGCCGATCACAGACCGAGGCGTGCCGATTCGCGAGATATTTGGTTAGCCCTACTTTCTGCTCAACCCTCGATAAAGAATCTCCAGCCAGCGGCCCGGGTTGATCATGGGGCCGGCCCAATTCTTCCATTTCTCCGGCAGGCCTTCGGCTTTGATCTGATCGAGCGTTTTCCCAGCGGCAATGGCATTCTCGACGATGCCTGACGTCTCGACCAGCATGGCATGGAATTCCTTCATCTCCTTCAGCGTGCTTAGCGGGCCGTGGCCGGGAATGATTTTTGCGTCTGCGGGAATCTTCGCGATCGCGGTCTCCACGTTGCGGATGAAGCCGCGCACGTCGCCGCCGCCGGCCAGATCGATGTTCGGGAACCGGCCCGACGCAAATGAGTCGCCCATGTGCACGACGTTCGCGCCGGTAAAATGAATGATGCTGTCGCCGTCGGTGTGGCCGGGCGGGACATGGAGCATCTTGATTTCCTCACCGTTGAAGTGCAGCGAAAGCGCGTCGTCGAATGTGATAATGGGCAAACCCGGTTGCGACTCGCTCGGCCCTTTTCGCAGGCGTTTGCGGACGTTCGTGTGCGCGATGATGTGCGCCTCGCGGCCAAAGTGGGCGTTGCCGCCCGTGTGATCGCCGTGATGGTGGGTGTTGAGCACGAACTTCAGTTTGCCCGGATTCAACTGCTTCAACGCGGCTTCGATCTTTTGCGCGAGCGGCGCGAACTGGTCATCGACAATCAAGAGGCCGTCCGGCCCGACCGACACGCCGATGTTCCCGCCCGCGCCTTCGAGCATGTAAATATTCTTGGCGACCTGCGTGGCTTTGATCTCGACTTTGGAAAAGTCTTGTTGCGCGGGGGCGCCGATAGACAGCGCCAGGAAGATCCCGAGGGAGAGGAACGAGGTTTTCATAAGTGCTGAATAGTTGGGTCGGGCTTTGTTCCCGGACATCGTGCCGAGAAACTTGCGCTGCGTCACCAAGAATGCGGCTGGACTGGGAACTCTTCGGCAAACGAAGGTGGCGCCAGGCGCCTGCCGAGCTGTGCGTCGATGGCGATTGGCTTGGCAGTGGTCCTCGCCCCACCGTCGGTCACGGAGCGAAAGGACAAGGATTGATCGTCTTTCATTTCTCAACTTGCGGGATGCGGTGGTTCCATTAATTTCCGGGCTGGTTATGCCGATTTACGAATTTGCGTGCCCGAAATGCCGGGTCATTTTCAGTTTCCTCTCGAAGCGGATCAATCCCGACCGCTTGCCGACTTGCCCAAAGTGCGGCAACAAAGGGATGACGAAACAAATGAGCGCCTTCGCCATGCCACGCGGCGTGAAAGAGCCGAAGGCCGCGAGCGATGCCGAAGGCGGCGACGCGGGCCCCATGCCGGATTTCGATGATCCGCGCGTGGCGCGCGCCATGGGGGAGTTGGAGCGCGACATGGAGCACATGGATGAGAACAATCCCAGGCACATGGCGCACATGATGCGCAAGATGAAGGACATTCTCCCGGCCGGCTCCATCCCCAAAGAACTCGATGTCGCCATCAAACGACTCGAAGCAGGTGAAGATCCGGAGAAGATCGAGGAGGACATGGGAGATGTCCTGGGCGATCTGATGGGCGGGCCTGACGACGAGGGCGGCATGGGCGGCTATGGCGGCGGTTACACGAGGGACAGCGGACTGTACGATTACTAAATGGCGCACATTCATGAGAAAATCGATTTCACGGTGGCAATCTTTGTCGTGGAGAGCGGCCGGGTGTTGATGGTGCACCATCGGCGGCTCGGCAAATGGCTGCCGTTGGGCGGGCATATCGAACTGGACGAAGATCCGGAGATCGCTGCGCTGCGCGAAGCCAAAGAGGAAAGCGGCCTGGACGTGGAACTGATCGGCGAACGCCCGCCCACGACAGGCCCTGGGACGCGCGCGCTGATTGCGCCCCGCTTTCTGGATATCCACCGCATCACGGACACGCACGAGCACATCGGCATGATTTATTGGGCCAGGCCTGCGAGGGGTCAGGTGAAGCTGGCTTCCGGCGAGCATCACGAAATCCGTTGGTGTTCCGCGGCGGAGCTGGAGTCGTTGCGCCCGGCAATTTCGGAGGCTGTGAAGTGGTATTGCCTCAAAGCCATCGAGGAGATAGCCGATCCGAGACCGGGTCCGGCTGCACCTGATAAGACTGGCGCCGCGGCGCTGGCCCGCGCTGTTTAGCCGGCACTTCGCCAACTCTTCGCGTGAACCAGACGGTAGGGCGAGCCTGTCCCCAGCGAGCCGAGTCGGACGTGTTCCACGCGCGTCGAGCGGCTCGCCGGGACGGACTCGCCCTACCGAACGGTTCATGAGCCGCGTGCATGGTTCTGAAACCCAAGGAGGCCTGGCATGAATTCGCCGTGAGCAACCCCCGGCTCATCTTCTTCGCACTGGAGGCGCTGAACTCGCTCTCGACCTCCTACTATTTTTTCTACCTGTTCTTTTTCATGGCGGACGAGTACGGCTTCGACAACCGCGACAACCTCGCGCTGGCGGCCCTCAACGGGTTCGTCTATATGGCGAACGCGTGGCTCGGAGGGCGCTTCGGACAACGGTTCGGATACCTCACCGCGTTGCAGGTGGGCGTCGTGGGCATGGCTTTGTCCCTGATCGTCGGCTACACCCTCCACAGTGCTTGGGGGCACATCGCGGTGATGGCCCTTTGCACGCTCGGCATGGGTTTCACCTGGCCGAACCTCGAGGCGCTGGTGAGCGAGGGAGAAAGTCCGGCGGCGCTGCCGCACACGCTTGGCATTTATAACATGGTTTGGGCGGCCATGGGAGCTGTCGCTTTTTTCCTCGGCGGGGCGCTGTTGGAAGCGCTTGGAGAACGAAGTTTGTTCTGGCTGCCGGTCGGGATTCAATTGGTTCAACTTCTCCTGATCGCGAGACTGAAGAGAAAAACCGGCGCCATCGTTCTCGCTTCCCGTGAACCTGACGGTAGGGCGAGCCTGTCCCCAGCGAGCCGAGTCGGACGTGTTCCCGGCACGTCGAGCGGCTCGCCGGGGCGGACTCGCCCTACCTGGTTCACGTCCTTGCCGCCTTTGAATCCGCGCCCAATTGCGCGCGCGAAGATGTTTCTGAAGATGGCCTGGCTGGCGAATCCGTTCGCCTACATCGCGATCAATACCGTGGTAGCGGTCGTTCCGGGAATCGCCAAACAATTCGGACTGACGCCCAGGCTGGCCGGATTCTTTTGTTCCATCTGGTTTTTTGCGCGAGCGGTTACGTTCTGCGTGCTGTGGCTGTGGAAAGGGTGGCATTACCGGTCTGGCTGGTTCCTGGGCGCTTACATGCTGCTGACGGCAGGCTTTGCCGGCGTGTTGCTCGCACCGAAGCTTGCTCTGGTCATGCTGGCGCAGATTGCGTTCGGCCTCGGACTGGGGCTGATTTATTACTCGTCGCTTTTTTATTCGATGGACGTTGGAGAAGCCAAAGCCGAGCATGGCGGTTTGCATGAATCGGCCATCGGAGCCGGCATCTTTGGCGGACCGGCGATTGCGGGGACCGCGCTCTACTTCAATCCTTCCAATCCCCAAAGCGGCACGATCGCCGTCGGCGTCGTGCTGGTCATCGGGTTGGGGGCGTTGCTGGCGATGGCTTCTCGGAATCGAGGACGGTTCTAACCAGGCGGTGGGGCGAGGCTCCCGCCGAGCCGTGGTTACAATTGAACGAAATGCTCCGCAGGAGCGTCGCGCCACCGGCTGTGATGGCTCTTGGCGGCTAAGCATCCTTGACCGTGAGCGGGCCGTCGAAAGATGTCAGGCTGATGACTTCCGTTTTGGCCACGTGCGGGCCGTGCCGTTCGCCCCGCGGCGCGAAAAAGAAGGCGCCGGTTGTGTAAGTCACGCCGGATTCTTCCCACTCGCCGGAGAGAATATAAACCGACTCGTTCGCGAGCGGATGGATGTGCGCCGGAACGGTGACGCCTTGTTTGAATTTTCGCAATACGGTCACGCCGCCGGTGGAATCGTTTTTATGGAGAAACAACAGTTCGACGCCGTCGTACGGTCCCGGCTGCCAGGCCTTGTCTTTCGCGAGTGCAACGTACTGGAACATGCATCCATGAGAGTCCTGGGTCCGGGAATTGCAAGGCGCAATTCCGGATCCATTCTTCCCATCAACCAGACGGTAGGGCGAGCCTGTCCCCAGCGAGCCGAGTCGGCCGTGTTCCAGTCACGTCGAGCGGCTCGCCGGGGACGGACTCGCCCTACCAGGTTTACTGTATGGGCCGAGTGCAGGTCCGAAAGGAACGGGCAGCTTTCCATGAACAGTCGGTTCGTAGCCGCCGCGGTAACGAGGCGGACACTTTGGTTAATTAATTAGATCGATTCCCTGATCCGAGTACGTAGCGGCCTGGTGGATCGTGGGGATATAGGCAAGCCCGGTGAGAGGGCTGTACGACATCGCATGCCAGTTGTGGGCACCCAAGGCGCTGGGAGAAATCAACGCTGGGCTGTTTTCGTAACGGGCGCCAGGAATCTCGACCGGTCTGCCTGTCGATTTCTCGATGTGCGACGCCCAAGTCGTTTCGGCGAACGGTTCGGCGGAGATCAATTTGCCGGTCTTGCGATCGATGACATAGAAAAAGCCGTTCTTGGGCGCATGCAGGATGGCCTTCACCACTTTGCCGTCGATGGTCAGGTCGGCCAGCACGATGTCCATGTTGGAGTTGTAGTCCCACGATTCGCCCGGCGTGGTTTGATAGTGCCAGAGGTATTTCCCCGTGTCGGGATTCAAGGCGACGATCGAGCACAGGAAAAGATTGTCACCGCCGTCCGGGCTGCGGATTTTTCGATTCCAGGGCGAGCCGTTCCCCGTGCCGACGTAGAGCACGTCCAGTTCGGCGTCGTAGGTGAACCCATGCCAGGCATTCCCGCCGCCGCCATGTTTCCACCATTCACCTGTCCAGGTCTTCGCCGTCATGGCCATGGCTTCGTTCTCAAATCCGTCCGCTGGATTTCCCGGCACGATGTAGAACTTCCACGCCTCCTTTCCCGTCTCCACATCGTAAGCCGTGACGAAGCCGCGCGAAGGGCCGTTCTCCGTGCCGCCATTGCCGATCAGCACTTTGCCCTTAAACGCTTTCGGCGTGCCCGTGATGTAGAGCGCCAGGTTGGGATCGTATGCCGTAATGCGTGATCCCGGGGAGCGTGACCAAATTCTTCACGCCCGTAGCCCGCTGGTAAGCGAGGATGGCGTGGTCCCGGTTGTCGAATAATTCTTCCTTCTCGGCGATAATGAACAGTTTCGCCACGTGCTGGCAGCGACCCAGGTCCTCGACGGGGGCATATCCAATGAATCTTTCCAGCACCGGCGCGCCTTTCAGCGTGCCGAATTTCTCGCCGGCTTGGGGGTATTCGATCTGGCCGCGCGCGCGAGCCGTTCCTTGCGTGAACGTTTGGTTCCGCATCTGGGGATTGTTGATCACCCAGCGTCCGTCCATCGCTGCGACCTGGCTGACGAAAGCCTTCACGCGCGGATCACGGGCAGCCACGTAGGCGACATGTCCGCCTGAGAAGGACGAACCCCACAAACCGACGCGCCGAGGGTCGCACTGAGGATCGCCCATCGTCCAGTGGATCGCGTTCATCAGATCGGTCGTCTGATCGATCGGATCGACCACGCCTCTGACCTCCTTCACTTCCGCCATCCACTTGTGATCCTTCGAGGCCGGCTTGCTGCCGGCGAGGATCACTCGGGAATCACTCAGACCCCATCCTCGGTAGTCAAACGTCACCACGAGATAACCTGCCTGGGCGAACACGATGGCGTCCGGACGCAATTGTTCCGCTAATCCGCCCCAGCCATGGCACATGATGATCGTGGGCAGTTTGCTTTCCTTTGGCTCCCTGGGGGCAAACACCTCCGCGGCCATGCGCGCGCCTTCGCTTTGAATGGTTGCCGCGCGGAACGTGATGTCAGCAGGAACCGCGAAGCCCGGCCGGCTGTCTTGGGCTGCCAACCCACCACATGAAACCAACGTCAGCATGGAAGCCAGGAGCACTGTCATCGAGGCCTGAGTTGTGGTGTCTGTATTGCCGCCGGGTCTGCTGGCGCTCGTGAAATTTGGACCTGAAACCACGGCAGTGCGGACCTGCAAATGTTCCGCCAACACTCGGCGAAACTCAGTGACGCCCACATCGCGCTCGCAGCAGACCAGCATCAACGTGCCGTCGCATTTGAAGTTACCGTCCCATTCCATGACCTGGTCGTCGCTCCAGGCCGGGTCGAACCGAACCAGGTGCTCGTCGCTCAGGCGCGAGAGATAAGCTCGGAGACTTACGTCAGTTTCGTCCATGGGCTGGTTCGCGGGCCAATGTTCGTAGTCGATTTCGTTCGAGTGGTTCATAGGGGCTTTTGAGTCATGAGTTCACAGGGTCGAATGGTTCACTCATCGCAAACTGTGCCGAGCGTCTTCGACCCGTTGGGCAGGAGCGTCTCGCGTTCGCGATCATGGCAGGTCCAGCAAATCTCTCCGCGAGGTTGCCGTTGGTGCCCCGCCGTCGAACTCCGATGCACGCTGTGGCAGGAAAGGCAGGTCACCTCCTGGCGGCCATGTTCGACCATGTCTCGCACGTTCAGCAGAACGTGCCGATCGATGGGATTCAATTTACCGATGGCGGCGTTCGAGAAATTCACTGCGAAGTCCTGGAACAGATTGTCACCGGGCACGAAATTGTTGGGAAAGGGCCGGCCGGTGCTGCGCGAACGGCCGGAGCGGATGTGGCACGAGCCACAGATCGACGCGACCACTCGCGCCGGGTCATTGCGCTTTCTCGCCAGCAGAATGCCGGACGTGTCCTTCGTGTGTTCCAGGCTCGCATCGCCATGACAGGCGAAGCAATCGATGGAGGTGGCCGCGAACGCGCCGGTGCGCGAATCAACACCGGTCGCATGGCAGCCGGCACACCGGGCGGCAAACGCGCGGGTGTCCCAGTGCGGTGCCACGTGCTCGGATGGCGGCTTCGCTGCAGACCCGGCTGGATCGGTCCGCGCGGAGAGCAAGTCGAGATGGCCGTACGCTTCGGATCGCTTGAGCCAGCGCCATTGATTTGTTCGGCCCAGGGCAAACTCCACTTCTTTGATCAGCGACTCGGGGAGTTTGGAGGATTTCAGCCCCTGACGCGCGGATGGATCGAACTCGACCAGACGGACGGTTGATTGATGCCGGTTCTTGGTCCAGGCCGGCCCGATGCTGACGCGATGGCAAAACAGGCACTCGTCCCCGGAGATGAACTCGGGAAGCAGCCGGCCCACGTGGTTGGAACCCCAGGCGGCTCGATCGAGCGTCGGCTCCAATGCCGCCGCCGAGAGCGACACTGAAGCGATCATCAGCCCTGCGGCAGCTATGGCAATGCGGGCCGCGGCCTTACGCTTCTGCGCGCACCCAGCCATAAGCCGCGTTGTCACGCTGCCCTCCCTGCTCCAGATAGGCCATCTTGAGCCGCGACAGGGAGTCCTTGGGAAACGCCTTGAGTTTGGCGTTCACGTCCACGCCGTAGATTTTGGCGGCATTCAGTCCGAAGATCTTTGCTTTGTCTTCCTTCGTGAGTTTGGCGTAACCAAACTTCTCGCACAACTGATCGCTGATCTGGAACCGCTTGAACGCGTCGATGACCCATTGCGGCGATCCCCACCACAAGCAATCGGTGCCCCAGACCACATGGTCGGCGCCGTAGGTTTTAATGTTCCGCCCGATCAAGTGCATGCACATTTCCGGGTTCGCAATGAAGAGCAAGCCAAAGGAGGAACCGATCTCGCAATAGACATTGTTCATCCGCGGATTCCGCTCCTTGATCTTCATCAGCTCCGCATGCCACAGGAAGTCGCCCGTGGTCGGATCGTAATTACCATCGTTCTTGAACTCCGGCTCCCACGGGCCGTGTTTCATCGCGGAGTGGTAAATAATGAAGGTGAGATCCGGATGATTCAGCGCCGCCTTTTCGACATCACCTGGATGCGCGAGGTGGCCGAGCGTTCGCGACTGGGACGAGAACCCTTTGTGGACGCTAAAGATTTTCAGTCCGAGTTCGATGGACTTTTTGTAGAACGGGTAGGCCAACTTTTCGTCGTCAAGCCGGAAGCCGTTGCCCGAGCGGCCAGGGTCCGTGTGGCAATACCACTTCCAGGAGTCGATGCCGTAAAGTTTTTTCTCGCGTTCCATCTGTTCGAACAAGGCGGGGAAATCCGGCTGATTTTTCGTGCGGTCCCAATAGTGGTTCGGAGCGCAATTGCCCTGGCAGAGTGCGCGGGTGCAGCCGGCTAATTCGTTGAGTTCCTTTTTGCGACTGGACATGAGCCAACTGGGCAGCACGCCGCCGCCGCGCGCTTTGCCTTCGAGCGGCACACCCGCGTTATCTTTCGGGTTCTCGCGTCCGGGCACACCGGAGATGACGATCAAGCTCGTCTCGCTGTCGAAAAACAACTCCTTCACGAAATTCTTGAAGCTGTAGGCCTCGGGGTTCTCGTCGAGCTGGAATCCCATGTCCTTGACGAACGGCGCGTTTCGGATGCCCAGCGGCACGCCGTCCGTGAAATGCGTCTGCACGTCGAAGACGAAGTAGTCACCCTTGGGGAACTTCTCCTCCGTGGCCGCCCGTTCGAGGGTTTCGGCGGCCTCAACGTCCCAGCACGGGCCATAGACCATGTTGCTGGCGATAAAGGCCGTGGCCATGCCCATGGAACTGCGCAGGAAATCGCGTTTGGTCATGCCGAGCCGTTTGGACTTTTCTTCAGCCAATTGGCCGATGAGGTGTTCCCATTGCTTTTGTTGCTGGTTCTGCGGGCGCGGGATGAATTCCTCGGTTGAAATCACCTGGGTTGGGATGGGGGAATCGACACCCTTGGTCTGATCACGTTGCCATTTTGGGACCCACATATTCTTGAGCATAAAATGATAGGAATTTGCTTTTTCGCGGATTGAAGGGAGCGTAGCCGTACGGGGTCAGGGCTTCAACACAAATGTCCGGCAAAAATGGCCGCCGGCTCAACGTTCTGGTCCGATTCTGGTCGGAAGGATTCTGGCCTGGGACGGTCTCCGCGTCCGTTCCAGGCCAGAATCTTCACGAAGGCGCCGTCCGCTGTGGAATTTTGGCCTCGCACGGACAGCGCGCCTGCGTCAAGCCGCCCGTCACGATTACCTCACCGTCACAGCCCGCAATGCCGGAGAATTTTCTCGATCACATCGCGCTCCCGTCGCTCGATGAAGCGGATGATCTTCATCGTTCCGCCGCACTTGGGACAGAGCAACGGATCCACACCTGAAAATTGCGCTTGGGGGAATTTTCGTCGCGCAATGCATTGCCAAGTTCACGTTGCCGGGCGGAAGTGGCGTCGTCTAAACCGGTCGTGGATGGACTCGGCAGCTTCTGGAAGGCCGACTGAACAACGACATCCAAGCGAGCTCGGTCTCGTCCTCCGTATTGCTCGCGCGGATCACTTCGTTCAATTCTGGAGGTGGGAGACCACCAGCCGCCCGCCACTCCCGTTGCAGCATCGCCGCGGCGACCTCCAAGCGTCTGCTTCGCTCACGCGAGGTCGCCTTGCGTTGGATTGCGGTCTCGCGGGCGTTTGCGGTGCCCTCGCGGAAGAACGCCAGTTGCGCAGACAATTCCGCCTGAAGTGGCGACCATCGCTCACTTTGGCGAAGTTCGTCCAACCGCTCCAGCATCATCGAGGCCTCGCGGGTGAGTTGATCAGTGAGGAAGCCAGCGCGTTTCATGGCCGATCGCCATTCGGCGACCGTCTCCCGTAGCGCGTGCAAGTGGGCGAGGCACTCGCGTTGACGTCGGCGGCGAACGGCTTCGAGATTGACAACTTTCGGGCCACTCATGGCGTTCAGGATCTCAACCCGGCTGCCGCTTCCAGCAGACGGCGTTGTTCAGCGTCGCGGTCATGATACCACGCACGCGACCAGACACGGTGAACACCTGGGATGCTCCGCTGCAAGACGCGAGGGCGCCACAGCTCGCGCGCACGCGCGGCGACCAGCAACTCGTGTCTCGGCGGATCGCACTCGATGCCCAGGCCGAACAATCCTGTGCGTGCATCCACAAGCGCGAGATCGAGCGCGAAAGCGTCGCATTCAGCGCCCGCCACGGGCTGATGCCCGTGCCGTTCGAGAAATTTCATAACCTCGCTGACAAACCGCCGCCTCGAATCCATTGGCCGCCCCGGAGTCGCCGCTCCGTCACTCCCGAGCGCCCGCAACGCAGCGTCCGCGCCGGCCAGATCGCCTTGCTGAAGCTTGTGTGCATAGTCGAGGTACGCCTGCAGAAAATCACGCGCCAAATGCGCCCGCCGCCGTCCACCGCTCGTTGTGAACGATGATACTTCCGACACTGGCACGGACGTGACGAGCACGACCTTTTCCCGGGCGCGAGTTATCGCCACATTGAGCCGGCGCTCGCCACCTTGTTGTCCGAGCACGCCGAAGTTGCGTCGAAACACGCCGTGCGGATCGCGGCCGAAGGTCGTCGAGAAGATAATCCAATCGCGCTCGTCACCTTGCACGTTTTCGAGGTTCTTGACAAAGAAGCGCATGTCTTCTCCTTCTTGCGTTCGGTGCAATTCTTGTTCGAAAGCGCTGCGAAAGGCAGCGTCACTTTCCGCGCGTTCTTCAATTTTTTTGAAGATCAGGTCGGCTTGCTTCAAGTTGAACGTGACCACGCCGATGGTTGGCCGCGTTTGGGCTGAGCCGTTCAACCATACCTTACAGAGCAGCTCAACGATGCGATCCGCCTCGCCGGAATTACACTGGTCCTGATACAAGGTGTCGGCGCGGATGACCTCAATGGGGCGCGCGCGGTGAATCTCCGCCTCAGGATGCTTCGCCGGAACACTCAGACGATCCGCGTAGAATGCCGCGTTCGAGAACGCGACCAGATGGCGGAACTTGGAGCGGTAATGAATCTCCAGCGTGGCGACGGGTAGAACATCTTGGGCGAGCGCGAGCACGTCTTCACAATCCTTTACTTCGCGCCGGTTTGCCGCCTCCACTCGCTGCTGATGGAGCGCAGCGTTGGCATCGGCATCGTCGCTTTCCAACCAGTTACCCGTTTCCTCGTCCTCATCGCTGCTGAACCGTGAACTGAAAAAGCTTGTCGGTGGAAGCTGCTTTTCGTCCCCGCTGACGACTGTGCGGCGCGCTCGATAGAGCGCCGGCAGGGCGCACTCGACAGGCAATTGCGACGCCTCATCGAACACGATCAGATCGAACAAACCCGCGCGCAATGGAAACACACGGCTCACCATTTCTGGGTTCACTAACCAGACGGGACGCACGCAAAACAAACCCAGCGCCTCGCCGCGATCCGTTACCTCACGCAATCGCCGAGCGCGTGGGCCACTCAGCATGACGATTTCGTCCCAGGCTTTGCGTGGGGCGAGTGCATCAGCACGCGCGGCGTGGGCAAGGAGCTGCCGGTTCGCTTCGCGCATGTTTATTTCCAGTTCGCTGAGCAGGCGCACCTTGGATTCGCATTCCGCGCGATCCATCACGAGCTGCGGGCGGGTCCGCTCCATGGTGTCCTTCCAGCCCAGCAGCGCCTCCCGCCACAGTGTGCGCCTGAATTCAACTGCCAAACTGTCTGGGCGAACGCCGCTCCACAACCTTTCGCTTTCACGCATCACCGCCAGAATCCGAAAGGCAAGCGCGCTCAAGTTCTGCGCCCGAACACGAAAGGTCTGGTATGCCGCGACAGTTGACAGCGCGTTTGCGAGGGCCTGAACGCCTTCAAAGCTGTCTGCGTTTCCTGTGATGAATTGTTGCTGCTGTTTGACCCAGTCGTCATTGAACCACATGGCCCCTTCACTGGTCCGGCGAATGTGATTAACGGCGCTTCCCTCGAGTCCAGTGGTGCGATCCAGGACTGACGATTGGTTCCCATCGAACTTCCACAACCCTCCGCTGAAGCCTTGGGCCCAGTAACATCCGACCCAAAGAACTCCATTCGCATCGAACGCTACCCCACTTGCGTTGTTCGACGGCAGACCGTCCGCGCGCGTAAACGCAGTGATCGGACCAGACTCGTATCGTGCCAACCCGCCCGAAGTAGCAAACCAAATGCCTCCGTCAGGCGCCGCTTGAATGTCCATCACCCGTCCATTCGGAAGCGGAATTGGCGCGGCGAAAGCAAAGAGTGTTGGGCCGGTTAATCGCAGAGCGCCGCCCCCTCCCAGACCAAACCAATAGGTGCCATCATCTTGTTCAAGAAACGACGTCGGCACACTTCGTCTGAAGTTTCTAGCGAAGAAGAGGTCAGTGTCTGAGTGAGAGGCCGGAGCCTGTGCCGGGAGGGCATCCTTCATCGCCACCGCTCCGGCGTGATCACCTTCGATTCGTCCTCAGCCTCGCGTTCCCAACTGAAACCAAAGCCTTCCCTTGCGATCAAAATGGAGCGTATCAATCCAATCGTTGGTTCGAATAAGGTCGGCGGCGACTGGTTTCATCGTCTGGCCGTCCCATTGCGCCAGTTCGCCTCGGTCTTTAGTAACAACCCAAACCATTCCGTTAGGCGCCACCGCCAGGGGCTTGTTCCGCCAAAAGGTAAAGAGGCTATCCTCAATTCTGGAAACCCCAGGTACGGACTGAAATCGCTGGCCGTCGAAGAAGCAGAGACCCTCGCGGGTGCGGAACCAAATCCGCCCATCAGGTCCCTGTTCGATGTGGAAGATCTCGCCGCCAGCCAAGCCATTGGTTGCGGCATAAGTCGTGATGCGCCCCTCCTTAATTCGGTTCGCTCCGGACGCACTCCCAACCCATAGGGACCCGTCCCGGGTCTCACAAAGGGAAAGCACCGAATCATCGAGCAGTCCATCCACGCGGCTCAGGGTTTTAAACTGCCGTCCGTCAAATCGCGTCACCCCATGCGCCGTCGCGAACCAAGCCGCCCCCATCTTGCGCGAAAAGGATGCGCCGGATGTCTTCGGACGGCAGGCCGTCCGCCGTTGTATAAGTCCGCCAGCGGCCCTTGTCGCGGGGATGAATCTTGAAGGTCCGGGTCTGGACGCCTTGCAAGAAATCAGTCCTTAGAGCGTGTCCGAAAATTCCGCGGGGTCCTGTTTTCGCGCCAAAGGCCGGATGGCGAGGCGCAACGAAGGAGAATATCCTCCCTGGAAGTACTCTACGAGCAACTCATGATCGCCAGCGGCGAGCTGCACATTCTTGCTTGCAAGTCGAGCGGCGTGGACTCCATCGTCGTACAGCACCGGTGGATGACCATCAATTACGATTCGCACTCCATCATCGCTTAAAACCGACAGGGTGTATTCTCCGGCTGTCGGAATCCTGATGATGCCGGACCAGCGAACTGCGAAGTCGGCGGCTAAGCCGGTCTCCCCGAAGCGGGGGGCCTGTCGATAGCTAATCTGGGACTCGATTCGCCGAAACAGAGGTGTGCGCGTGAACCAGGCATCGTCAAGAATCCGGGACCCGTCTCCCAGACTGTCCGAAATGAGAAACACCTCAGCGACGAGGCCGGGTTTGAGTTCGCCGCCTATCGCCACGCTTGCCGGCACGGATGCGAGCGCAGGGATGGCGCGCGTCGCCGTGGACTCCACCTCGATGGCGACCGAGTAGCCGAGCAGCGACTCATCCAGCGCGCGAATCAAACCGTTGATCCGAGGCCATGGGCGCAGATCGAGAGTGATGGGTCGCGCGCCGGGAGGATCGATGGATAACGTGTGCTCGTGCCACGCGACGTTTTCACCTTGAAGCGCGAGGAGCGTCCATGTGGGCGGCAATCTATCAACGGAGAGTGCGAACTCGCCGTCCGCGTCCGAGTTCGTGCTCGCCAAGGCCCAACCACCGGTTCGCAAGTCGGGCGCGGCAGTGGGGTCGAGCGTCTGGACTTGAACCCAGACATAAGGGGCAGGCCGACGCGCCTCGTCCAGCACGCGACCGCGGATGATTGTGGCGGGTGTATCCGAAGGCGCAGCGGGCGCGGTCTGGCCGGTGATGCCTAGGACGCTCCAGGCAAGCATTGCGAACAGCAAGGTGGGGCAGGCAGGGGATTTCATTGGAATTGATGACGGTGCTCAGCAAACGCTAGCGTCCACGAGGCTTGACGCTGCATTGGACGGCACACATTATCGGATCGTGAGTACTGCTGAACGGATATTTGAGAAAACCAAGACACTTCCGCCGTCCTTACAGAAGGAGGTCCTGGATTTTGTAAAATTCCTCGAGCAAAGAGGGAGTCCTCCGCAGGATGGTTGGCACGCGCTAAGCCGTGACTATTCAGTAGCCGAAGCGGTCACTATTTGGGAATCGTTGATGGACAATGACATTACCATCAATTCCCACACGGGAAGCGGCTCACCAAACAGTGACCGACTTCATTAGACTCCAAACTCCCGAACAATCGATCCAAATCGGATTTACCGACCAGAAAGTCAGCGGACGGGCCGGACTGCTGACGTTCGCTGGTTTTCTCCATTGGCACCGCTTCGGCGAGCTGCTGGCCCGAGTGCTGCCGCATCAGCGCCACAGCAAGAAAGCCATTCCCGTGGCCGATCTGGCACTGGGCTTCTTGAGCGGTATCCTGGCGGGTGCGCAGAAGCTGGCGCAAGTCGCGCATCTGCGGCGCGACGTGATGTTGCCGGTGCTCCTGGCCATCCAGCGCATCGGCAGCCAGTCCACCTTCACGCGCTTCTTCCAGGGGTTCACCAGCGCCGGCCAAAACCTGGCCACGTTCCGTCCGTTGTGGCGCTGGTGTCAGGAACGGTTGCCCAGCCGCCCGGGCGGCTATGCTCTGGACTTGGACTCGACCCGGCTCCTGCACGAGGACGGCCACCAGGAAGGGGTGGCCGTTGGCTACACTCGTTTGGGGACCAAGCCCTGTTTGCATCCGCTCTTGGCTGTGTTGGAAGAAGCCAAGCTGGTGGTGGGTTTCTGGCTGCGGCCGGGTAACGCCTCGTGCGCGAACAACGTCGTGGCCTTCACGCTGG
>VHCZ01000042.1 GCA_016871535.1 Verrucomicrobiota bacterium | reverse complement strand
CGCCTGGCCGGCTGCGGCGTTGCTCGTCGGTCACAGCCCCAAAACGGGGATGCTCCCTCCTCGCGCCTTGCATCCGGCCAGGCGGCGCTCCCGCCAAAACCGGAATTTATTTTTGCACAGACCCTTAGTCTCGCAAGAGATCGAGTTGCCAGGCCATCAAGTCGCCGGTTCGTCCGTCCCCGTCCAGGGCCAGCGCCACCAGCGCGGACCGGCTGGCGATCAAGCTGGGATCGATGTTCAATTGCGCGGCGCGCTCATCTCGCCGCCGCTTGAATTCCTCAAACCGGCTCTGCTCTGTCTGGGTGAGGCGGCGTCCGTAGCCGCGCCGATGTTTGGGGTGCGCCGAGGCCGGACAATGCAGGCCGCGCTCCAGCGCTTCCATCATTCTCGCCTGGCGCACGGGCGAGAAAGCGACGGGGACGAGTTCCGACACGGGCCGGTTTTCGGACGCCTCGGCGGCGAGGGCGGTCAGTTTTTCGTGGCTCAGAATAAAGTACGGCGGCCTGTTCTTTTCGATCGCTTCCCGTTCCCGCCAATGCCAGAGCTCGCGCAGAATGGCCAGGCCCCGCCGGCTGAGCCGATCGCTGCCTTTCACGCGCCAAACCTCGTCCGGATCCAGGATTCGATCCTGCGCGCATTCCTGAACGACCCGCGCGCAGACTTCGCGGAGCCAGGACAGGCGTCCAAGTTTTTCCAGATGACTGGACAGCGTTTCCGCCAAAGGACGGAGGTAGCGCGTGTCGTTGCGCGCGTATTGTTCCATGCGCTCGGACAGGGGACGCCGGGCCCAGTTCATTTTTTGAGGCCCCTTCTCCAACTGGATCTCCAGCGCCTTCGCGGCCAGATGCACCAACCCGAATTCCTCATAGCCGAGCAAGCGCGCGGCCCACATCGTGTCGAAGATCGCGCTCGGACGAAATCGAAAGCTCTTCCACAAAAGGCGCAGATCGTAATCCGCGCCATGGAGAATCAATTCACGGTCTTGCAAGGCGTCCAGGAGCGGAGTCAGATCGACTTTGGCCAGCGAATCGATGATCGCGTTTTCTCCCGGCAAGCTGATCTGCATCAGGCAAAGTTTCTCCGGATACGCGTGCAAACTGTCCGCCTCCGTATCGAGAGCGATCCATTCCGCCGACTGAATGCGGTGGATGAGAGCCGCGAGCTTTGGAGCATTATCGATCACGGCGCTACATAAACCCAAGGGCCAATCACGCGAAAGACGATTCTTCATTTGGCGCCAAAACTTGACGGCTCCAGCCGGGCCGAGTTCAATCGCGGCAGTTTGAGCTGCCCACTTGCATGAACCTGGTATCTGCTTTCGCGCGCTCGGTCGATCAAAACGCTGCCAAAACCGCTTTGTTCTGGGGAGACTCGGTGTATTCGTACCGCGATTTCGCCGCGCAGTCCGCCGGCCTGGCCCGAAAACTTCAGCAGGCTTTTCACGTCCAACCCGGGGACCGCGTTGGAATCTGGCTCAAAAACTGTCCCGAATTCGTCTCCGCCCTGTTTGGCATCCTGAACGCCGGCGCCGTCGTGGTGCCAATCAACAATTTTCTCAAGCCCCAGGAAGTCGAGTATATCCTGCGGGACGCCGGCATCCGCGTCCTCGTCACCGAAGCGTCCATGGGTGACGCGCTGGCGCAGCTGGCCTCCGGTCTTCCGGAGCTTCGCTTCATTCACACGACTGATTTTGGCGGCCCGGAGAAGTCGGCCGTGGCGCCCGAACTTTCCTGCGCTCGAAAGCGCGAGGATCTCGCCGTGATTATCTACACTTCGGGAACGACCGGCCGTCCGAAAGGCGCGATGCTCACGCACGGCAACTTGCTGCACAACGTCGAGAGTTGCCGGCAGGTTCTCGAAGCGGTCAGCTTCGACCGTTTCGTGGTGTTGCTGCCCATGTTCCACAGCTTCATGCTGTGCGTCGGAATCCTGCTGCCCTTGCTCGTTGGCGGCTCGATTGTGCTGATCAAGTCGGTGCATCCGCCCAAAAACATCCTGCAGGAAATCATCCAACATGAAGCGACGATTCTGCCCGCCATTCCGCAATTGTTCCGCGCCCTGGCCAACGCGCCGGTGCCGCCGAATGTTCCGCTTCGCCTGTGCGTCAGTGGCGCCGCGCCTTTGCCGCGCGAAATCCAGAAGGAGTTCAACGCGAAATTCCCCGTGCCATTGATCGAAGGTTATGGCTTGAGCGAAGCCAGTCCGGTAGTGTCGCTGAATCCTATCCACGGCCCGTGGAAAACCGGCTCCATCGGAAAGCCGATCCCCGACGTGGAGGTCTGCGTCCAAAACGACGCCGGCGAAAGGTTGCCGGACGGCGAGGTCGGAGAGATTTGCGTGCGGGGCGGCAACGTGATGGCGGGTTATTGGAATCAACCCGAAGAAACCGCCAAGGCGCTGCGCAACAGCTGGCTGCTCACTGGCGACCTCGGTTATCGCGATGCCGAGGGCTATTTTTACATTACGGACCGGAAGAAGGACATGCTCCTGGTCAATGGCATCAATGTCTATCCGCGCGAAATCGAGGAAGTCATTTATCAGTTCCCGGGCATCAAAGAAGCCGCGGTGGTGGGCGTGCCCGATCCGCGCAAAGGCGAACAGCCGATTGCGTTTGCCGTGGCGGACGACGGCGCGGCGCCGGACGAGAAAGCTCTGCTCCAGTTTGTGCGCGGCAAGCTCGCCGACTACAAAGTGCCGCGCAAAGTCGTTTTCCTGCCGAGTCTGCCCCGCAACGCCACCGGGAAGATCCTCAAGACGGCTTTGCGTCAAATGCCCATCTGATTTGTGGCCCACGCCCTCAACCCACTTGCATTATGACACCCCGATCTCTCGTCCGCCGCGATTCAGTTGAACAAAAGGCAACAAAGAGAACGAAGACTCGCAGCTTCGGGAATGGCAGATTTGGCCACGCGGGCATTGCACGGCTGTTCAGTCCGCGCGACGAGGGCGACTCGAATCCAATCAATTCCTCTGTTCTTCGGTTCCTTCGTTTGCTTTTGTTAAGATCGAGATGGTCGCAGTTTATTGCTTCTGTCTGCGCGTGTTCTTTTCTGGTGCCCGTCCATTTTTGTGAGGGCGCCGCGGGTCCTGCCGATCGGCCCGCTTATCCCCGCGTCGATCTCACGCCGTGGTATGAAGTCGATCCGGCCTGGCCGCAGCGCCCGGCGCATTGCAGGTGGGCCGAGATGCCCGGCCTCGCGGTGGACAAACAGGACAACGTTTGGATCTTCACGCGCACCAATCCTCCTGTGCAGGTCTATACCGCGAGCGGCCAGTTCGTCCGCGCCTGGGGCGAAGATATCGTAGGCCGCGCGCATCACATCAAAATCGACCGCCAGGGAAGCGTCTGGCTTTCAGACATCGGCTTGCACGTGGTGCGGAAATGCACGCCCGAAGGCAAAGTGCTGCTCACGCTCGGCACCCCCGGTGAAAAGGGCGAAGACGCCAGGCACCTGAATTTACCCACGGACATGGCGATCGCGCCGAACGGAGACATTTTCGTCTCGGACGGCTACGGCAACGCGCGCGTCGTCCACTTTGACAAGAACGGTAAATTCCTCAAAGCGTGGGGATCGCTCGGCACGGGCGCCCAACACTTCAGCATCCCCCACGCCATCGAGATGGATTCCAAAGGCCGTCTTTACGTGGCGGACCGCAACAACGTGCGGATTCAAGTTTATGATCGAAACGGAAAGTTGCTCGACTCGTGGCGCGACGTGATCGTGCCCTGGGGTTTCTGGATGAGCAGCAAGGACGAGGTTTGGGTTTGCGGCTCATCCCCGATGCAATGGCGGATCGATCCGAAGTATCCGACGGCGCCGCTCGGTTGTCCGCCCAAGGATCAAGTCTTCATGAAGTTCAACACGGACGGCAAACTTCTCCAGCTCTGGACGGTGCCCAAAGGCGAGGACGGCCAGGAAAAGGCCGGCGAACTGAATTGGGTCCACTGCCTGGCGTTCGATTCCAAGGGCAATCTCTACGCCGGCGACATCATCGGCAAGCGCGCGCAGAAGTTTGTGCGGAAGAACTGAGCGGGCGCTGCGGGCGAGCCATGGAAACTTCCGTGGTCTCCAAACCGTGTGCATACGGCACAGGAAGCCATTAACCCGGTAAGAGCCTGTCTGAAAATTGTCTTCTGGTGGAACAGGCCACCGGCCTGTTGCGCGGGCTACCAGCCCGCCGGGCCTTTTGGCGGCAGGTTGCCGCCAAACACGGGCTGGTAGCCCGTTCCACCCATTTTTCAGACAGGACTGGTGCGCCCTCCTGATTATCGGAGCGTTTGTGGCTTTGGTGGTTGCTATGCGCGCTATGCTTTGAAACTCAGATGATTTCCCGGATGGGATTTCCCGAATCGAGAATGGGGATCGGCCGGCCAGAATTGTCGAGAAAAGTCTGCCGCGGATCGATGCCGAGGACGTGATAAACGGTGGCGAGCACGTCCGCCGGAGTGAGCGGGCGTTCGATGGGACGTTCGCCTTTGTCATTGGTCGCGCCCACCACTTGCCCGGTCCGCAGACCTCCGCCCGCGAGCATGACGGAAAACGCTTCGCCCCAGTGATCGCGGCCCGGCACGGAAATGCCTGGCTGGCCCTGGTTCAAGCGCGGGGTGCGGCCAAACTCACCCATCACGAGCACGAGCACATCCTTGAGCATGCCACGGTCGGCGAGGTCTTGAACGAGCGCGCCCACGGCTTTGTCCATCACCGGCAGTTTTGCGCCGTGGCCTTTCTCGATTTGTGAATGGTCGTCCCAATGAGGCATATCGACCGTGACGAAACTCACGCCCGCCTCAACTAATCGGCGGGCCATCAGAGTGTAGTGCCCCCAAGAGCCGCGTCCGTAGCGGTCGCGCGTCTCCGGCTTTTCCTTTTCGATATCGAACGCTTCGCGCGCCTTGTTGCCGAGTAGCAGATTGATCGCTTGCTGGTTGTAGTGATCCATCGCGTCCATCGTGCCGCTTTTGTCGAGGTCACGGCGCAGATGATCCAGATGCGTCAGCAAATCGACTCGGCCACGGATGCGCTCCGGTTGCGCCGCAGGGTTTTCGAGGAACTTGGGCGGTTGAATCTTCGATTTGTCCGTCGCGCCCAGATATTTTTGCTGCGTGTTTGCGTCGAAAGGATTGTAAGCCGCGCCGAGATAAGCCGCGCCCTGGTAACCGGGAAAAATGTAGATACTCTGCGCCGCCGGCAAACCCACGTAAGCCGGAACGCCCGGGGCATTCGCGCCCCGCACCCGCGCCACGTACGAGCCGACGGATGGATATTTCTGCGGCAGGTCGCTCGCATGAGATCCGTAACGGCCGGTGAGCATCCAGTGCGCGGCTGCGAAATGATCGCCGTTGTTGTGGTGCAAAGAGCGGATGAAAACCATCTTGTCCGCGCGCTTCGCGTGTTCCGGCAACATTTCGGAAATCCGGATGCCCGACACGTTCGTCTCGATCGCACGCCAGGGACCGCGGATCTCCATCGGCGCTTCGGGTTTTGGATCGTAAGTCTCCAGATGACTCGGCCCGCCATCGAGCCAGATCAGAATGACGGATTTCTTGTCCCGAGCGGCCGAGCCCGAAGCCTGGAGCCGGAGCAAGTCCGCTGACGTGAGACCGAGCAATCCCAGAAAGCCGGCCTTGATGGCGGACCGGCGGCTCATGCCCTGGCAATTGCTCGTCAATGCGCCGCTCTGGATCTGGAGCATACGCCCACAATAAACGCCGAAACGCACGGCGCTTCAAGTTGAAATTGCAGGTGCCGGTCACAATCGTCACAATGAAAGTTCCTGTAGGGAACAGACCCTGCTCTGCATCCGGCATGAACGTGGAACGATTTGACGCCATAACCTCCGGCTACTCGAAGCTTCGAGTCGCGGTGATTGGAGATTTCTGCCTGGACCGTTATCTGGAGATCGATCCAGGAAGGAAAGAAACCTCCATTGAGACCAGCCTCCCCGTCCATAATGTCGTGAACGTCCGGTCTCAACCTGGCGGCGCGGGAACCATTCTAAACAACCTGGTGGCGCTGGGTTTGAGGGAGATTATTCCGGTCGGCTTCTGCGGCGAAGACGGCGAAGGCTGGGAACTGCGGCGGGCGTTGCAGGGCAAACACGGCGTGCAATTGGATCATTTTGTGCCCACGTTCCAACGCCGCACGTTCACCTACACCAAACCGCTGGTCGTGGAGCCGGGGGAACCACCGGTGGAATTGAACCGCCTGGACATCAAGAATTGGACGCCGACGCCGCCCTCGGTCATCGAGTGTCTCCAGCAAGCTGCCTGGTATCTGGCCGGACACGTCGATACCTTCATTCTTTTGGACCAGGTCGATCTGGCCAACACCGGCGTCGTCTCGAAAAAGGTCCTGGAAATGATCGAACGCATCGCGCGCGAGTTTCCGGGCCTGCTCATCGTGGCGGACAGCCGGCGCGGTCTGCGGAATTTTCCCAAGGTCGTTTTCAAAATGAACAATGCCGAACTCGCGCGCCTCACCCGCGCCCGCGCCACCACGGACCTGGCCAAAATCCAAAAGCAAGCGGCCGGTCTGGCCCGCAAGCAAGGGCGCCGAGTCTTTGTCACGGTGGCCGAGCGCGGAATCGTCGGCGCTGATCCGAGCGGCGAAGTTCAGCACGTCCCGGCCTTGCCGGTGCGCGGCGAGATCGACGTGGTTGGCGCTGGAGATGCCGTGACGGCCAATCTCACCACGGCCCTGGCCGCAGGCGCCACGCTGCGGGAATGCCTGGAGCTGGCGATGCTGGGCGCGTCGATTGTCATCCACCAGTTGGGGACGACGGGAACGGCCTCCGTGCAAGAACTCCGCGCTTTGCTCAAAAAGACAGCGATCTCTGCCGACTGAGCCACACCTTTTTGAAGTCGAAAATCAGAAAGATTGAAAGGATTTCTGAACCGCAGATTTCGCGGATGGGCGCGGATAGGCACAGAACCCGATCGGGTGGTCTGATTCTTATCCGCGCCATCCGCGTGATCCGCGGTTTGTTAACTCGCGGCTTCGTCGCGTTGGGTACCCTCATGGCCAGGCCGCGATCAAGCCTTGTTCCGTTCCTTGCGATGCTGACTGCGCTTGGTTCGTGCACGCACTTAAATACACCGATTCGGGAAACTGCTCTGGCTCGCCACGAATTCACCCAGCCGCAAATGGGCGTGGCTTTTCGGATCGTGCTGTATGCGCCGAGCGCGTCGAAAGCCGAAGGCGCAGCCGCGGCAGCGTTCAACCGGATCAAAGAACTGAACGCCATCATGAGCGATTACGAGACGGAGAGCGAATTGAGCCGCCTCTCCCGGACGGCGGGCCAGGGAGCCGAGGCGCCGTTGAGTCCGGATCTGTGGACGATTCTGGAACGGTCCCAGGCTCTGGCGCGCCGGACCGGTGGCGCGTTTGACGTCACGGTCGGCCCTTGCGTGAATCTATGGCGAAGAGCACGGAGAGTTCGCGAACTCCCCGATCCGAAACGCCTGGCCGAAGCGCGCAAGGCGGTTGGTTATCGGAACCTTCAACTCAATCCCAGGACGCGAACGGCGCGGCTGCTCGTTCCGGGAATGCGCCTCGATTTGGGCGGGATCGCCAAAGGCTACGCCGTGGATGAAGCGCTAAAGGTGCTCCGCGCGCAGGGGATTGAACGGGCTCTGGTCGCGGGTGACGGCGATATTGGCGTGGGTGAACCTCCGCCTGGACGGCCCGGCTGGCGCATCGGAATTGCCACGCTTGATGTGCCGAACGCCCCCACCAACCGATACGTGCTGCTCAAGCACGCCGCGATTTCGACGTCCGGCGATTTGTCTCAGCGATTGGAGATCGGCGGCGTGCGTTACTCTCACCTCGTCGATCCGCACACGGGCGTCGGCGTGACCGATCACAGCCTGGTGACTGTCATCGCACGCGACAGCACCACCGCCGACAGCCTGGCGACTGCCGTCAGCGTGCTCGGGCCGGAGAAGGGGTTGAAGTTAATTGATCGAACTCCCGGAGCTGCGGCGAGAATTGTCCGGAGTCCGGAGGAGAGGCTCGAAACGTACGAGTCGAAACCTTTTCAGTCGTTTCTCGATCCGGACTGAACCCACCCCTTCGCCCCACCCAGGAGGGGCAAGAGGGGAAACATCGGCAGCGCGTGCGTTTATTCGGCTCCCCTCCTGGGAGGGGAAGGGGTGAGTTTCTTACATCCGGCCTTCCATTACGCCTGCGCCGCGACGGGAACCACGGGCGGATCCTTGAAGATATCGTGAACGCTTGGCATGGGTGGAAGCAAAGTGCGGAAATCGCCCCACTGCATCTTGGAGGAATCCTTGTAAACCTGCTCCGGACCGTAAGCGAACTTCGAGTTCAGGATTGCGTCCCACTCCACCGCGCTGCCGCTGTAGGCCGCCTCGCGGCCCATGATGCAAGTGAGCGTGCTGTCCGTGACGTTCTTGGCCTCGTTCAACTCGGTGTCGGTCAGAATGGCGTTGATCAGGTTAATGTGCTCCTGGACGTAGCCGCTCACGAACTTCTCACGGAAACGGAAGAGTGTCTTGCCGCTCCTCGACAAGATCGTGTTCGCCGGATTGGCCGAGCCGTTCGTGCCGTGGACCCCTTCGCTCACCGACGCCCAGTTGCGCTTGATCTGGCCGCAGTAGCTGAACATGCGGACGCCGTTGGCGTACTCGAATTCAACGTCGAAGTTGTCCCAGATTTCTCCGGACTTGTTGCCGAGTTGCTGGCGGGAGCCCTGGCCCCAGCATTTCACTGGGTGGCCGCCCATAATCCAGTTGCAGACGTCGATGTTGTGGACGTGCTGTTCGCAAATGTGATCGCCGCTCAACCAGATGTAATGGTACCAATTGGACACCTGTTTCTCCAACGCGGTTTCGCCGCGCTCGCCTCGGTGCCAGATCGGGCCGCCATTGACCCAGTAAGCGCGCAAGGCGACGATGTCGCCGATCATCCCATCCTGGATGCGCTTGATGGTCTCGTTGTAATTGGCCTCGTGACGGCGCTGGGTGCCGGCCGCAACTTTCAAACCCTTCTTCTTGGCCAATTCGCCGGCTGCATAAACGATCTGCGCGCCGGGACCGTCCACGGCCACCGGTTTCTCCATGAAGACATGCTTGCCGGCTTCGATGCAGGCTTTGAAGTGTGCCGGACGAAATCCGGGCGGCGTCGCCATCACGGCATAATTGACTCCCGGAACTTCCAGCGCTCGCATGTAAGCGTCGAACCCTCCAAAGCACTTGTCGTCCGGCACATTGAACCGCGCGCCGGCCGCTCGGGCCTGGCTGGGGAAAATGTCCGCCACGGCGACGATTTTCGCATCGACGCCGACGTTCTTGCCGGCTTCGAGGAAATTGCCACCGGCGCCCGAACCGCGGCCGCCCACGCCGATAATGATCGCATTCATGGGTTGCCTGGCCTGGGCGTTAACGGACGGAAATTGGACGGCGGCCACGGTGCCGGCGGCGACCGAGGCGCCTTTCAGGAATTGGCGGCGGGAAATAGGAGAGGATTCTTTCATGGGATGTTGCGTGTCGTTGAGTTTCGCTGGTTCGTTCATGATGTCTTTTGAATGGGCTTACGTCTCACATACAAACCGATTTGACGTTGATCCGGGTCAAGAGGATTCGAGTCCATCGGTGCTTCCTGGAACCCCGCGAAATTAATCTTTTTCAACGCCGCTTGTCCAATACTTAGATAGCTCCTCCGGCGGGGGGACTTTGAGCGGCCGAATCACGCGGAAGCCGATGAATTGGGCGTCGGTCAGATACCAGATGCTCTTGGGCAATTGCGGATCCTGCTGCTTCCAGCTTCGGTCCGAAGCCCGGCGCGCGGCGCTGCGCAGTTGTTCGGGTTCGTCATCCCAGGAACCGCCGCGTGCCACGTGCGGATATGGCTTGGTCGCCTTGTTCCATGGGCTCGCAGCCAGCGTGCTCACGAACTGCTTGTAGTAATCCGGGTCGTGCTGGTCCAGGGTCCATTCCGCAATGTTTCCGTGCATGTCGTGAAGGCCCCAGGGGTTCGGCTTCTTCTTGCCGATCTTTTGGTACTTGCCATCGCTGTTGTCCACAAACCACGCGTAATCGCCCCGCTTCGCGGAATCGTCGCCGAAGAAGTACGCCGTCGTCGTGCCGGCGCGGCAGGCGTACTCCCATTCCGCTTCGGTGGGCAACCGATAAAAGCGGCCCGTCTTCGCGCTCAGCCACTGGCAATATTTGTTCGCCGCGTGCTGCGTCATGCTGATGGCGGGGAAACCGTCCTTGCCCATGCCGAAGCTCATCTCCACGTACGGAGCCGTGGGACGGCTGACGGCGTCGGCGCCCGGAAATTGCGCCGGGTTGTATTGGCGGAGCGCGCGGATCTTCTTTTCTTCCTCCGGATACATGAACAACTCGTACTCATTCCAGGTCACCTCGTGTTTGCCCATCCAGAACGGCTCGATGGCAACGCGGTGTTGCGGACCTTCGTCCGGCTTGCGGCCGCGTTCTTTTTCCGGACTGCCCATGACGAATTCGCCGCCCAGGATCGGCACCATGTCGAACGTGACGTCCGTTCCGGAAATCTTGTCGGTGTAAATCTTCATCTGAGTCTGGTTCGTCACGTCGAGCTTGGCCAGGATCGCCTGGTGAATCGCGTTCACCGTCTCCAAATCTTCGGTCGCGGCTTGCTCGGCCTTGCGGGGAACGAGCTTGATTCCGTCCGGCCAGGCTGCGCCTTGCATGATCCAATCCCACAAAAGGTCCAACTTGTCCGCCGGCAAGGGGCCGCCCTTAGACTTTGGCGGCATCAAGAACTCGTGATCGGAGCGCAGGACGGTGGTGGTATAAAGCGGGCTGGACAGTGGTTTTCCCGGATTGAGCGCCGGACCATTGTCCCCGCCTTTGAACGCCCATTCCTTCGTGTCCAACCGCAGCCCGCCGTCATCGTGGCCTTCCCGATGGCAGCTCACGCAGGAGAATTCGAGGATTGGTTGGATATCTCTCACGAAATCAATTTTCCGCGCCACCGCCAAGGTGATGGAGTCCGGCCAAACCGCCCCTTGCTCGATCCATCGGCGGAGAAGCTCGGTCTTGTCCTTGGGCAAGGGGCCGCCTTTGGACGGGGGCGGCATCAAGGCATCGTCGTCGGCTGGCAAAATCGTGAGCTTGTAGAGCGGGCTTTCATCCGGCTTGCCGGGGACCAGCGACGTGCCGTTATCCCCGCCCTTGATCGCTCCGCTCCGGGTGTCGAGCCGAAGGCGGCCTTTGGGCTTCTCGGGCCCGTGGCAACTCAAACAGCTTGTTTCCAGGATCGGCTTGATGTGCTGCGTGAAGTCCACTTTTTCTTGCGCCTGGACCGATGCAAAATTCGGTGAAGCCAGGGCGGCCAGAACACAAACCAGCGTTGATGATGAGCGATTCATTTGTGATAGCGCGATTGATCAAGCTACTTTTGGCGGGCATCCAGCTAATGTCAACATCGGCCAAAGCGGCAACTCTGCTCATGAAGCGGTAGGGACGGATTGTGATCAAGCTCGTCGGACAATTGCCAACCCGAAGCCAAATGAACTTTGGCGGATAGCCGAACACAACGGCTCTCTGGCAGAAATCCGTGTCCTTGGAGACGATCGAAAACCCACGCTGCTGCGCCCACGCCCAAACAACGCTATCGTCGGCTTCCTTGAGGCCAACGGCCTTTAGGTGGGTGGAACCAGGAAACAAGTCAGCAATCTGCTGAACGATCCGAGACGTTCTCATCCAGCAAAAGCTTCACGCGGGTGCCACGAAAAGTTTCCGCTCACGATCTGCCGCAAAGGCCAGGCACGCCTTAATGTCATCGTGGGTGAGTTCAGAGAAGTCCTCTAGAATCTCCGCTTCGGTCATGCCTCCGGTCAGATACTCAAGAATGTCCTGAACCGTGATGCGCATGCCACGAATACAAGGCTTGGCGCTTCGCTTGCCCGGCTCAATCGTAATGATCTTCGAATAGTCCATGTAGGAATTCTAATTCCCAATCCCAACGCCGATCCGAAGCAGCCGCAAATTCGTGGCGCGCCAACTCTCGGATTCACCCGATGAGCCGATGCCACACAGCGACCTGGATCGTGGCGATCAGATTCATCAGCGCGTGCATGAAGATGGCCGCATACAGCGAACCGGTCTTGAGTCGCGCGTAGCCTAACAGCAGCCCCGCCACGAAGATCGTTGCCATGCCGTAAAGGTCGTATTGCAGATGAATGGCGGCCCAGACGGCGGATGTCAAAAGGATCGCGCCCCAGCCGCCGATTCTCGAATGCGCCAGGCCTTGGAAGAGGAATCCGCGAAAGAGCGTCTCTTCGCCCAAAGGCGCAGCCACGATGACCGCGAGCCAGAGCAAAGGCGCGAAGCCGGCGGTTTGATAGGCGTCGCGCATGAACTCCGGCACAATCGGGCGGCCCAGCAGCGACGTGAGGCCGTCGCTCGCCACCATGACGGCGCCCAGCGCAAGGCTCCAACGAAACAACGCGCGGCCTGTCACCGGCTTCAACCCAAGATAATCCGAGACCGGAAGCGTCCGGCGAGCGGCGGCAAACACCCAGGCCAGCCCGATGGCGACCGGCGCGGTGGCGCACGTGGCCACGGCCAGGAAAAGCCCGTTCGACTCGATGCCCTCCAACGCCGCCCTTTGTCCGAGCAAGCCCGCGACGAACAACCAGGCAAACGTAATGGCCACTTGCGTGAGAATCACTCCCACGCCGATGACCAAAGTCAGTCCCAGGCTCGCCCAAAAACCCCAAGGTTCGATGGCCAAATTCTCCTCCTGAGAAGCTTCCACGGCCTCCCAGCCGTGCGCACGGCCCTCGAACCGAAACCCGCGCGGACCGCCGCCTCTAGGCTGTTTCGGCCCACTCTCTGCAGGCGAGCATTGAAGCGGACTAAAGGCCACAGTCCGAGAAGACGGTTCATGGAAAGGGTGAAGGGGTGGGGATGGCACCGGCAAGTCCCCCTTCAATTCGGCAATCGAAACGTCCGCAATCCGCGCCTTGATCAGATCCGCCTTCTGCAATGTTTCCGCGCCGAAACTTTGCGCCACGGCGACGCAACGCATGCCCGCAGCCTTCGCGGCTTGCACGCCGTTGACGGCATCCTCGATGACCACGCAATCGGAAGGCGCAACTTGGAGCTTGGCCGCCGCAGCCAGAAAAATGTCGGCCGCGGGCTTTTTGAATTTCACGTCCTCCGCGCAGACGAGGGCGTCCCATTGGTCCGGAGGCAGCCCGATCTTGCGAAGGTTCGCTTCGATTTTGATGCGGTCGGCGCTGGAGGCGACGGCGACTTTGAGTCCGGCGGCCCGGCACGATTGGACGAGACTCACCGCGCCGGGAAACGCCTGAAGGCGCGCCGGCACCAGTTCCAGATAGATTTCGTAGGTGCGCCGTTTCCCGGCGGCCAGGTCGAGAGGGAAGCGGTATTTCTCAGCGACGCCCCCGAGGTAGCGATCCTCGCCGGTGCCGATGAACGGGAGGAAATCCTCGGGCTGAACGGCGAGTCCCCTTTCGTGAAACATCCGAACCGCCGCCTCGTTGATGAGCGGTTCGGAATCCGTCAGCACGCCGTCCATGTCGAAAACGACGGCGCGAATCTGGTTCGGTTGCGGCATCAACGAAGCTTGCGAGAATCGGCCACTGCTGGCGACTCGAAAGGATATATTACGTCCAGAGTTGGCGGTCCAACGAGCGGAACTGAATCGCTTCGGAGACGTGGTCCGAGAGAATCTGTGGCGAGCCGGCCAGGTCGGCCATGGTGCGCGCGACTTTCAAGATGCGGTCGTAGGCGCGGGCGCTGAGGTGAAAGTCGTCCATGGCGTTCTTCAGCAGTTCCAGCGTGCGTTCGTCGAGCGGGCAATACACTTTCAAGTCGCGGCTGCTCATGCGCGCGTTGCACGTGATGCGCGACCGCGCTTCGAACCGTTCCTGCTGCCGTCGCCGCGCCGCCACGACGCGCTCCCGGATTTGCGCGGAGGTTTCCCCGGTCCTGGCGCTGGCGATCTCTTTGAAGGGCACCGCCGGAACTTCGACGTGCAGGTCGATGCGGTCAAGCAACGGTCCGGAGATTCGGCCCAGGTAATTCTGAATTTCGCGCGGGGAGCTGCGGGATTCGTGCGGCATCTTTCCGTCGGGCGTTGGGTTCATCGCCGCCACGAGCATGAATTGCGACGGGAAGGTCATGGAACCGGCGGCGCGCGAAATCGTCACGCGCCCTTCTTCCAGCGGCTGCCGCAGCGTTTCCAGAACGTTGCGTTTGAACTCCGGCAATTCGTCCAGGAACAGCACGCCATGATGCGCGATGGAGATTTCACCCGGCGTCGGGTTCGCGTTTCCGCCGAGCAATCCGGCGTCGCTGACGGTGTGGTGCGGCGCGCGGAAAGGCCGCCGCGTCACGAGCGCCTGACGCGGCTCCAACAACCCGACGATGCTGTGAATTTTGGTCGTCTCCAACGCCTCCGGCAACGTGAGCGGCGGCAGAATGGTGGGCAGCCGTTTCGCGAGCATCGATTTGCCGGTGCCGGGCGGCCCGATGAGCAGCACGTTGTGGCCGCCGGCGGCGGCGATTTCCAGCGCGCGCTTCACGGATTCCTGGCCTTTGACCTCAGCGAAATCCAGGTCGTCCTCGAGCGGTTCGGCGAAGAGCGACGCGATATCCACGCGCGTGGGCGCAATGTTCACTTCGCCTTCGAGAAAGGAAATGGCCTCGCGCAGATTTTGGACGGGGATCACTTGCAGACCGGCGACGACGGCGGCTTCAGGGGCATTTTCCGTCGGCACCAACACGCCACGGCGGCCCTCGGCTTTGGCGCGAAGGGCGACCGGCAAGACACCTTTGACGGCGCGCACCGCGCCGGTCAGCGCGAGTTCACCGACCAGGACGAAGTTTTCGAGCTGGCCGGACTCGAATTGTTCGCTCGCGGCGAGCATGCCGACGGCGATGGGCAGATCGAAACTGGGGCCTTCCTTTTTGACGTCGGCGGGCGCGAGATTGATCGTCGAGCGTCCGAGCGGGAATTTGAAACCGGAGTTGGTAATCGCGGTACTGACGCGGTCGCGGGATTCTTTGACGGCGGCGTCGGGCAAACCCACGATGACGACGACCGTGTCTCCCCAACCTGCATTGACCTCCACTTCGACCGGATACGCTTCAATACCGTTGACGGCTGCACTACACACCTTGGCGAGCATGGAGGAAGTATATGAGGCAAAACGCGCACAAGAGCAATGCGATTTTTGCGGCCTCAAAAGAGACGGTGCATCCACATGTTGCCGGTGGCACAGGCAACTTGCCTGTGCCGTCCGGCTACCAGCCGGACGGAACGGTCGCGGATCAGTCCCGGACGGATCGCAAGGAATTACGCGCGACCTTTCACGCGGCAGGTTGCCGCGCGAGGCGGGCTGGTAGCCCGCTCCACCCAGCCAGGGCCTTCATGGAACCGACAACTTGTGGACGCACTGGCTTCAGCAGCCTCGAGCGCACAGGCTGGAAGCGCGGCCCGGGCTGTGGCATAGTCCCGCCGCATGTTTTGCATCGGTTCGCTCGAACTTAAATCGAATTTGTTTCTGTCGCCGCTGGCGGGTTACACCAACTTGCCCTTTCGGCTGACGCTGCGCGAACTCGGCGGCCTGGTTCTGGCCACGACCGATCTGGTCAACGCCCGCTCGTTGCTGGAGAAGAACCGCAAAGCGCTCAAGCTCATTGAAAGTTGTCCGGCGGACCAGCCCCTGGCGGTCCAATTGTTCGGTTCGGTCCCGGAGGAGATGCGCGACGCCGCGGTTTATCTAGAATCCATCGGCATTTCCGCGGTCGACATCAACATGGGCTGTCCGGTGCGCAAGGTCTGCCGCATCGGCGGCGGATCGGCGATGATGACCGATCTGGAGCGCACGGCGAAGCTCGTGAAAGGGATGGTCGAGGCCGTGAAGATTCCGGTGACGGCGAAGATGCGGCTGGGTTGGGACGACGCGAACTGGACGGCGCCCGATCTGGCGCGAGTGCTGGAGGACGTCGGCGTCGCAGCGATCGCCGTTCATGGGCGCACGCGCGAACAGGGATTTGGCGGCGTGGTCAAGCTGGCCGGCATTCGCGCGGTGGTCCAGGCGGTGAAACGGATTCCGGTCATTGGCAACGGCGACATCACCACCCCGCAGGCCGCGAAACAAATGTTAGACGAGACCGGCTGCGCGGGCGTGAGCATTGGCCGGGGCGCATTTTACAACCCGTGGATCTTCCGGCACACGGATCATTTTCTTTCGACAGGCGAACTGCGGCCGGAGCCGGCGTTCGAGGAACGCATTCGCGTCATGCGCCGGCATCTGGATTTGATGGTGGAAGTTTTCGGGGAAGAACATGGCTGCCGGATGTTCCGGAAAGTTGCGCCGTGGTATGCGAAGCGGTTCGGCCCGGCCAGCGAATTCAACAAACGCGTCGTGACGATTTCATCGCGCGCCGATTTTTACGCGACCCTGGACCACTATCTGAAGTGGCGCGAACAATTCCTGGATGCCAACGGAAACCTGAAGCCGAATTATCAACCTCCGCCGCTGGTGTCTTCTTTCATGGACCCACCCGAGGCGGCAAAGCGGAATGCGATTCCCGTTCCGAAAGGCCCTGTGGAGCTGTGGTAGCCGAGTGCAGTTTTTGGCTTCAGAAAAGGAGAACTCAGATTCAGTCAGCAACCACGAATGAACACGAATCGGATTGAGTTCCGGCGCTTTCGCGACGCCCGCGCCACTGGCCACCTTTTCGTGACTCGCTGCCGACCAGTTCGATCGCCAATTTATCCCGTCCGAATTCGTGTGGATTCGTGTGCATTCGTGGTTGAACTGAACAGATACGGCTAAGAGCCTGTCTGAAAAATGGGTGGAACGGGCTACCAGCCCGTGTTTGGCGGCAACCTGCCGCCAAAAGGCCCGGCGGGCTGGTAGCCCGCCGCAACAGGCCGGTGGCCTGTTCCACCCAGAAGACAATTTTCAGACAGGCTCTAAGGCTTCACCGTGATCTTGGCCCAGTTGAGCCCGCGCCGGGCCGCGTACTCCGCCAGATAGCGCTCGTGCTCGATCAGCACGGCGCGCACGATCGCCGAATCGTCCGCGTGGCCGAATTCGGGATCTTTGTCGGGGATCAAATCGTACTGCCGATGCGCGTAGGCCAGCGCAAAAGCCGCGCTGGCCGTCGTGAGATAAGGAACGTCCTCCGCCGCGCCTTCGGCAAAGTCTTCCACCATGTCCGCCAGGAACTCCAGTTGATCCACCAGGTGCGGAAATTTCGGCGCATTGATGGTGGCGAATTCCACTTTCAAGAACGGGAGTTTCTTGTGAATGCCCTTCAGAATGCGAGGAGTGATCCGGCTGGTGCCCCGATGAACGAATTTTACGATCTCCGACATGCCGGGGAGTTTGCGCGAAATCGCCCGACATGACAAGCGCAACGGTCAAGCCGGTCAGACCACTTCCTGCGGGCATTTCGGCACGGCGTCGAGGAACGAACGTCCGTAAGTCTTTGTCAGAATCCGATTGTCCAGCACCACCACGATGCCCTTGTCCGATTTGGCGCGAATGAGGCGCCCGACCCCCTGCCTGAACTTGAGGATCGCTTCCGGGAGAGAGAATTCGGTGAAGGCATTGCCGCCGGCGGCTTCGATTTTTTCAATCCGTGCTTCGATGAGCGGGTGGTCCGGAACCGCGAAGGGCAGCCGGGTGATGATGACGTTGGAGAGCGCTTCGCCGGGGACGTCCACGCCTTGCCAAAAGCTGTCCGTTCCGAACAGCACGGAATTCACGTCGGCCTTGAATTTCTCAAGCATGGCCGTGCGCGGAAGGCCGGTCCCTTGAACGAAGCAATCGAGCCCAAGCCGGTCGAAGAAGGATTCCAGGCGCTCGGCTACGTCGTGCATCAATTTGAAGCTGGTAAACAGGACGAACGCCTTGCCGTGCGTCATCCGGATGAAGTGCTCGATCCAGTGCGTCAACGCGCCGGCGTACCCGTCTTCGCGCGGATCGGGAATTTTCCGGACCACGAACAATTTCATCTGCCGCGGGTAGTCAAACGGCGACCCGACCTGGAGCGCCGCAGCATCCTCCCCGCCCACCCGCTTGGCGAAGTACTGTAAGGCAGGCATCCTGCCTGCCCCGATGGCGGGTGTGGAAGCACCCGGGACGGGAACGTTTTGGGAAGAGTCCTCCTTGGGCAGGCTGGAAGCCTGCCCTACTTTTGAGCTCGGCCCGCCGACAGCGGTACCACCTCCGACACGGAATTCTCCCGGAGCTAAGCCAGCTTTCTCAGGGTTTTCGCGGATGTAGTTCGCGAATTTCTCCAGTTGCGCCGCCGAGCGCACGATGCAGTCGAAAGACTCATCTTGCCAGAGTTTCCCGGTCCGTCCGATCACCTGGTTGAGTTTGTTCGCCGTGTAAGACTTCCAGGAGTGCAGAATGTCGCTCAGTTCGTGGCCCTGCACCGGATGCACGACTGCGTGAACGTGGTTGGGCATGATCACGAAATTCCCCAACAGATAGCGTTCGCCATCGAAGAAGCGGAGCGCTTTTTCCACAATCTCAGACCGCGCCGGATCACGCAGCCAGCAGGCGCCGTGACCGGCATCCAGCCATTGCTGGAAGAGTTCCGTGAAACGCTCGTGGTATTCGGCGCGTTGTGCGGTCGAGTGTGGTTCAGGATTCTCGTTGAGCCATTGCTCAAGCTCGCTTTGCCATTGGCGCAGTTTCTCTTGCGGAATCGAATCGGCCAATCGGAATGTAATAAAGTAAGTGCAGCCTTCTTGACGCCAATGCGGCAGGCGCCGCCCGTAACGTGCCACGGGTGCGTCAGGATCGAACGGCGTAAAAGGTAGGGCAGGCATCCTGCCTGCCCCCATAGAGCGTGTGACTGGACTCGATCCGGAACCTTTCTTGGACGGTTCGCTTTCTTGGGGCAGGCTGGAAGCCTGCCCTACTTTGGTCGCCAGGGTGGCGCTGGTCATGATGACGGAAGTGGGTGCGCCGAATAAATGCCGGCGCAAGAAACCGGCCACATCGACCGGAGCCGCATTGAGAGCGAGATTCTTCTGCGTTTTCCCCGTGCGTTCAACCCAGTACACATGTTCCTCGCAACTCTGGCTCAGGAAAGCCGCGATGCCTTCCCGCAAGTCCACCAACCGGCGGTTGCAGTCCAGGAGTTCCTCGGCGGACTCTCGGTCGTGCGTGGATTTGACGAGTTCACTGATGGATTCGCGCAGGCGCTGCATCGCCAGGGTAATTTCATCCGGGACCAGGTCCGGCTGGCGGATGCGAAGCTCGCTCCAGGAACGGCTGGACCGGCTCGCCGCCGCCTCGGAGTCGTCACTCAAACCGCCGCGAGAACCTGGACTTAAGCGTCTTCGCGCTTGCGCCGACCGCGCCATTTCATCGCAAGCCTCTTCCACCGCGTCGAAAAAGGCGTCGCTTCGGTCCAGCAATTCTTCCACGAGAGCCATGGACTTGCCGTGGTGCAGCGCGTTGAGCAGCCCCTTCTTCGTGCGCGGATTCCACAAGCGGTGCAACACGAACCGGAGCTGTCCGTTGGCCACGCTGACGCCAATGTATTTGGAGGCGACGTGCTCCACCGTGTGCGCCTCGTCGAAAATCACGAAATCATTCTTGAACAGCACGCCGTCCTGCACCTCCTCCTCCAGCGTGCCGAGCAAGGTGAAAAACAAAGTGTGATTGAGCACGAGCACGTCGGCGGCGAGGATGCGGCGGCGGGCGAGCTGGAAAAAGCAAGCGCCGTGTTGCTTGGCGAACTCCGAATTCGGGCCGCACAGTTTCGGCGAACACAGGCCGCGCTCCGAACACACCTGTTGCCAGACTTTGAAGTCGGGTTCGGCCTCGAAGTCGGACAAGCTGCCGTCCTCCGTGGTCTTCGACCATTCACAAATCCTCCGCAGCTCCTCCGTCTCCGTCGTTGTGAACAGGCTGTCGGACTGGTGCAGGGCCTTGAGCAAGCGGCGGCGGCACAGGTAATTCCCCCGTCCCTTCAACATCGTATAATCGAACTTCACCGGCAGAATCTTCTCCAGCATCGGCAAATCCTTTTGCGTGAGCTGTTCCTGCAAATTGATGGTGTGGGTCGAGACGACGGCTTTCTTCTTTTTCGCGGTCGCGAAGAGGATCGAAGGAATCAGATAAGCCAGGCTCTTGCCCACGCCCGTCCCGGCCTCCACGATCAGCGGTTCGCCGCGCTCCAACGCGTGCGCCACCGCCACGGCCATTTGCTGCTGCTGCGGGCGATACTCGAAGTTACTCGCCTTCGACAACAGGCCGGTCGGCGAAAAAATGGCTTCTACGCGCGCGGCCAGATCGGCCGAGCCTGCGGGCTGCGGTTCGACAACCGAGATCATGCCATTGCTCGAAGGGTTTCCGGCCAGTCCTGCCAGATTGGCCGGGTTAATTGTAGCCACGCCCGCGAGATGGGCAATGCTTCGCAATCCGAGTCTGCCCCTCCGCTTGACCCGATCCGGGTTCTGGCCTACTGTCCCGGCGTTCACCCAAACACTCAGTTTACGATGACTCGCATGCAGGGAAAATCTGCGTGCCTATTTCGCCAAACCTCCTCCCGTTTATGAAAAACAACCTCCTCAAGACGTTTTGCCTGCTGAGCAGTGTCGGGGCTCTGATTCCCTTCTGTGATGCGGCTCAAATGGCATTGAAACTCGAAGGTGATCCGGAGAGTTACTTCGCCGCTCCCGACCACCGGAGCCTGGATGGCGACCTGGGCACCGCCTTTACCGTCGAGGCGTGGGTCAAGCCAGCGATCAACACAGGCGAAAACATGATCCTGAACAAGGAAGACGCCTACGAGATTGCCGTCAAAGATGAGACCTTCCAGACCGCCGTTCAACCAAAAGGCGGGGCGTGGGAATGGTGGAACAGCGAAGAAAACGTCCCGGTGGACAAATGGACGCACGTCGCTGTGACCTGGAACGGCAGCACTATCCGCACCTTCGTCAACGGGAAGTTTCTGAAGGCGTTTGACAAGCCCGGGATCCTGAATGATTCGCCGGACACATTCAAAGTAGGCCGCCGCACCCGCGGCGGCGACACGCACAGCATCTTCACCGGCCTGGTCGATGAGGTCCGCATTTCAAAAGTCGTCCGTTATACCGAAGCCGGGTATCCTCTCCCCAAGAGTGCGTTCCTCCCGGACGGGGATACGGTCGCGTTGTACCACTTTGATGAAGCGGTCAACGGGGTGGTCAATGATGCTTCGGGGTTCGCGAACCACGGCACGCTGATCAGCAAAGCGGTGCTGGTTCCGGCGGACACTCCGATCACGACCACGACGGCGCCGGTGGAACCCTTGACCGCCTCAGTGTCGCCTTCGCCAGACTCCAGGGCCGCTCGCTACGACCTGGGGATCAGCGTCATCTTTGTCGATGGCACGACGAAATTGGCGCCGAATTCCGTCGCGCTCGAACTGGACGGCTCAGCCGTGACCGGGACTTCGACGAAACAAGCTGAAGTCACGACGGTCCGCTACGTGCCAGCCCAGATCTTCGCCCCGAACTCGGTTCACAAAGCGAAGGTGACCTACAAAGATGATAAGAACACCAACTTCACCAAAGAATGGTCCTTCACCGTGGAAAACTACAACGTCATCCCGGTCTCGGCCGCAGTCACGCCAGACACCAGCAAGAAGGGGTTCCTGGTTCGCACCTGGAAATCCACCGGGCAACCCAACAATCTGGCCTGGACCGAGGAGCAACTGGCGGGTTTGCACGGCGACAACCAGGCCGACACTTCGATGTTCAAAACCAGGCAATACGGGCAAGATTATTTCGATGAAACCGGCACGATCAATTATTGGAACACGGGGGGCCAGGGCAGCTTCACCAACAACGATACGCAAAACACGCCCGGGCTCGCGAACGACGGCACCAACGACGATAATTACTCTCTGGAAATCATTGCTTACCTCGGCTTGCCCGCCGGCACCGTGAAGATGGGCGTGAACAGCGACGACGGGTTTCGCGTCTCCAGTTTTTCGGGCGACCCACGCGACCAGTTCGCGACACGGCTCGGCCAGTTCGACGGCGGCCGCGGCGTCGCCGATACGACCTTTACGTTCGTCGTGGAGAAGGCGGGCGTGTATCCGTTCCGCCTAATTTACGAGGAGGGCGGGGGCGACTCGGCGGTGGAATGGTTCAGCGTGACGCCGGATAACAAGAAGATCCTGATTAACGATACGAGTGACCCAGCCGCGATCAAAGCCTATCGCCCGACCGCCGGCGCCCCCCCCGCCTATATCAGCTCGGTCACGCCGGGCGTCGGCGCTCAAGACCAATCTGGAACAGGCCCGATCAAGGCGGTGTTCGTGGACGGTTCCAACAAAATCAACCCTGCCACCGTCACGATGACGCTCGACGGCGCGCCGCTTAAAACGGTCGCGTCGAAGTCCGGCGACACCACCACCGCGACGGCGACTCTCGCGAGCGTGTTAGCCGAAGGATCGAAGCACAAGGTCACATTGACTTACGCCGATTTAAGCACGCCTCCGGTGTCCCGGACCGTGAGCTGGGATTTTTCAACGCGGATCACGGAGAAAGCCTTTGCGGCCGGCACGCTGTTCATCGAGGCGGAAGATTTCAACTTCGGCCATGGAAAATACATCAAAGACAAACCCATTGGGATGACGGGAAAGTATCCGGGTGGCGCGTACAAGGACCTTGGCGATGGAGTCGATGGCACGCTCGGCGACGGATCGGATTTGGGAATCGATTACTTTGAAGTGAACAAAGGAAGCGCGCAGGCGGTATATCGTCCGGGAACAGGGGTCGAAGCCGGAAAATTCGGAGACACTGCCGCGCCACCGGCCTCGGGTCTGGACCGGGGTTCGTTCAGTATCGAAGTCAATCATGTGGTCGGCTGGAACGACGCAGGCGATTGGTACAATTACACGCGAGCCTTTCCTACACCGGCCAAGGATTACAACGTCTATGCGCACCTCGCTTCTGGCGGCGCGGACGAAGCGGGCGAGTTGGCCGAGATCACCGGTGGCGCCACGACGGCCGCGCAAACCAAGGTCAAGCTGGGGACATTCAAGGCGAAAGCCACGGGGAATTGGGACGTGTGGCACATCGTGCAGTTGAAAGACGACGAGGGCAAACCCGTAACCGTCAACCTCACCGGCGAGCGAACTCTGCGCTTCACGGTTCTGCCCGGCGCTTTGGATGTGGATTATCTTGCCTTCGTTCCTGCGACCGCGCCGCCGCCCGGTCAACCCAAGTTCACCAACTTCCGCCGCGAGGCCGGGAACCTGATACTCGAATGGATCGGAAGCGGCACGTTGCAAGGCGCGGACGACGTCACCGGTCCGTGGGCCGACGTGGGAGGAACCAGTCCGAAGACAATCGCGCTGAGTGGGACGCGGAAATTCTATCGACTCAAACAGTGACGGTGCCACCTACGTGGTCCGTTTCCTATTCTGGTCCCGGTGGGGCTGCGCGGCGGCGCAGCACCCTCAATTGAAATGTCAGTGCCAAACAATGGTGGGTGGGGCGACGCTCCCGCGGAGCCTCATCTTGCATCTGAAATCCCATGAAAACCATCAATCGCCTGGGAAGGCCGCAAGATGGTCGAGGCCGCGCGCAAGTACCAACGCGTCGTCACCGTCGGCATGCAAAGCCGGAGCGCGCCATACGTCAAGGCGGCGCGCGATTTGATCCAATCCTGCTTTGCCATCTGGCGAACGTCGCCTGGCGCATGGGCAACACCAAGCTGGCCTTCGACGCGAAAACGGAGACATTTCCAAGGACACCCGAAGCGAATCAATTCCTCAAACGGCCGAGCTACAGAACGCCGTGGGTGATTCGGGATTCGGTGTGATTGGCCTTGATTGGGAGTCTTCATCCTCTCCCCGCGAGGCGTGAGTGGGGAGAGGATTGTGGAGAGCTTCCTTGGTTTCAGAACCATGCCCATGGCCCATGAACCGGGAACTGCGCGGACCGCAGCCTTCAGGCTGCTTCCGGCCCCGCTCTCGAGTTCGGCGCTGAAGCGGCCTAAAGGCCACGGTCCGAAGACACGCTTCATGGGAAGCTCCGTTGGTTTCAGAACCATGCCCACGGCCCATGAACCACGCACGGTTCGTAGTCCAGGCTTCAGCCTGTCCGGAGCGCCGGAGCCGCCTAAAGGCGGGACTACAAACCAACGCAGGTTCATGGGAAGGGGCAACCCATAAGGACGGCCTTCCTCTCCCCGGCCCCTCTTCTCCCTGGCAGGGAAGAGAGGGAGAAAGCACTCAACCATTCTTGGGTTTGACACCTCCCGGCGCTTCAGTTACGAAAGCGCCCGTCCTCGAAAGTGTGCGGGTTCAAGCGCGTTCCTCCTGCGCAGCCCGCTGACAGCACTCGTGAATTGCGTGGCATGACTCGCTCCGATGTCTGAAACCGAAAAGACCGGAGAAAAAGGCAAGGCGCCGGTCGAATGCGCCAAATGCGGCCAGGCCAACGCCGCCGGCACGAACCATTGCGTCCAGTGCGGCTCGCGTCTCTACATCTCCTGCCATAATTGCGGGCATTCGACCGTGCGTTCCGCCTCGCGTTGCGGGTATTGCGGCCATCGCCTGCACCGTTCGATGTGGAGCCGCGTGCGCCGCCGCGTTTTCGGGCGCAACCCCAAGATCACCCCTTTCCAGATTGTCCTCCTCATCGCCTTCGTCCTGATCGCGTACAAGGTGATCACGTACATCGTCGAATACAGGCCGCCGTCCTACGTGGGAGAATAAGCCGCGGCTTGGGTAACCCGTTAGAGTCCGGATTGTCGAGTGCGCGGCGGTGTGATTTATTGCGCCCATGCAAAAATCATTGAGCCGATTTGCCTGGGTCCTCGCGCTTTCACTTCCCGCTTTTCTCGGTTTCAACGGCTGCGCCACGGTGCCCATCACCGGGCGCAAACAACTCAACTTCTTCTCGCCGGGGCAGGAAATGCAATTGGGCTTGTCGAGCTTCGAACAGATGAAGAAGGAAGTGCCCGTCAGCCGCGACGCCGCGGCGATCGCGCTGGTGCAAAAGGTCGGCAAGCGCATCGCGGCCGCGGCCGCGAACGACTTGCCGGACGCGCAATGGGAATTCGTGGTCTTCGAAAGCAAGGAAGCGAATGCCTTTTGTTTGCCCGGCGGGAAGATCGGCGTTTACACCGGCATCCTGCCGATCACCAAAGATGAAGCCGGCCTGGCTACAGTGCTGGGCCATGAAGTGGCCCACGCTTCGGCGCATCACGGCGCCGAGCGCATGAGCGAAGCCCTGTTGCGCGAACTCGGCGGGCAAGTCCTGGGCATGAGCCTGGCCAAATCCGATCCAAAAACGCAAGCCGCCATGTCCATGGTTTACGGACTCGGGACCCAACTGGGCGTGGCCTTGCCGCACAGCCGGCAAAACGAATCCGAAGCGGACGCGATGGGGCTGATTTACATGGCCCGCGCGGGCTACAATCCGGAAGCCGCCGTTGCATTTTGGGAACGCTTTGCTGCCGCGACGGGCGGGAGCGACCACGGGCTTTGGTTTCTGCGAACTCACCCTGTCACCACCGACCGCATCCGCCACATCAAGGAACTCTTGCCCAGAGCGAAAGCGGAATTTCGCCCGCAAGCGCGATAGCACGAAGTTCCCCATGAAATCGGGGGTGAATTCCGCACCGACCTCTCAAGATTTGGATTTGAGGACGGTCACCCGATGCAACTCCCCGCTTACTTTGTTCTCTTCGCTGCCTTTTGTAAAAACAGAAGCAAACAAAGGAAACGAAGAACCCAAGGTTTCTCCTTTTGAAATCTGCTCTGACTTTTTCGTAAGTTCAGTTCGAGTCCGTCCAGGCAGGCAAGATGCCTGCCCTACTGCTTTTGCGTCTTCCCCGTCAGGTCCGAGTCCTCCCAGCCCCGGCGGCTGTGGTAAGCCCACCAGTCGAATTCGTCCAGCTTGCGCTTTTCCAGAGCGGCGTGGCCATCGGCAAACACCAGGTTGAGCGCGTCCCGATGCGCGGAGAGAAGCGGAGTCCAGTAGGGCATCTCCCAGACCAGCACCGCTCGCGACGCGCTCCCGACGTCTTCCGTGCGGCGGCCGCTCACCGGACGTTTCTCTTCATAGGTGGAATTGTCCTTCTTCAGATAAATGTGGTTCCAGACATAACTGACGTGGTCGTTGTCGCGGATGAAATTTTGCAGTCGCGGGGCCACAAGATCTTTCGTTCGGATGCCGGTGGGACAGGCGAACGTCCCGCGCGTGGGCTGGGGAACTTTCGACGCGGAATAGTTCGTCGGTTTCGCCTGATTTCTGCCCAGATACGGCTCGAGCAACTCCGGCATCCACATGTTATCGTTGCGCAGCCGGTAGCTGTCGCCCCAGGACCGGCCCCAATTCTTGCACAAGGGAAATCGCTCATCGAAGTCCGGCGCGTACATCGCGACGGCCAGCCCGATTTGTTTCATGTTGTTCAGACAATACGATTGCTCGGCTTTGAGCCGCGATTTGCTGAGCGCGGGCAAAAGCATGCTGGCCAGGATGGCGATAATCGCGATGACGACGAGCAGTTCGATGAGCGTGAAGGCACGGTTTTTCATAAGGCGCACGAGTTGAGTCACGATTAATGTCTGCGTTGAGCTGCCAGTTGGCAATCCCCTTTTTGGAAACGAACTGCTCGTGGGGGTGCAACAGGCCACTGGCCTGTTGTGACGTTCCAATTATTCCTTCGCGTATGAGCAACAAGAAGCTGGATCAGTTGATCGATCAACTGGAGAATCATCTGGAGTGCTGGAAGCAGTTCAATTATTACCTGGGCCTCGCGCGATCGAAACAATTCGATCCCGACGACGAAAGCCATTTTCTGGAAGTGAAAAGCCTGATCACGCAAGAACTGGAGTTGATCCACAGTTAGAAAATCGCGGGCGCGCGCGTCGCATGAACCAGCCAGGATGATTCATTCATGAATAAAACCTCAACCACGCCAACGAAGACCGTCGCAGACGCCGTGGCGACGGTCATTCCGGACGACGAGCGGCTCTGGGTGCCGCAGGCGCCAAACGTTTGGTTCCGTCCGCTGCTCTTCAACACCGTCAATGGCGAATGGGTCAATGTCCTCCGCGTCCGGAAATCTGGCATGCTCAACCGGCATCGCCATCCGGCGCCCGTCCACGGCTACGTGCTGAAAGGCTCCTGGCGGTACCTGGAACACGACTGGGTCGCGCGCGAAGGCATGTACATCTTCGAGCCGCCGGGCGAAGTTCACACGCTGGTGGTCGATGAAGGAGAGATGATGACATTGTTCCACGTGAGCGGCGCGCTGATTTACGTGAACGAACAAGGCGTCGCCACCCATTACGACGATGTTCACACGAAGATCGAGATGGCGCGAAAGCATTTCGCCCAGGTCGGGCTGGGCGCGGATTACGTCGAGCAATTTGTCCGCTGATGAACGTGCTCGTCCTCGCGGCGGGATACGCGACGCGGCTTTACCCGCTTACACTGACCCAGCCCAAGCCGCTGCTGCCGGTCGCGGGCAAACCGATGATCAACTACGTGCTGGACAACCTCGCCGCCATCAAGGGGCTGGATCGCGCGTACGTCGTGACGAATGCAAAGTTCTTCAGCCAATTCGAGAACTGGGCGAGGAATTATCAGCTTTCGTCCAAGGAACCCGGTAGGGCAGACCTGCAGGTCTGCCCCACCGACCGGCGGGATGAGATCCCCATCCGGGATCGGAGCGCCGATCAACAAGTACCCAAGACCCGGCTCGCCATCACCATCGTGAATGATCGCTCTACCGGCGAATCAAACAAGCTGGGCGCGATCGGGGACATCCACTTTGTCCTGGAGCAAGAGAAGCTCTCCGACGACTTGATCGTCGTGGCCGGCGACAACCTCTTCAGCCACGATTTGAAAGATTTCGGCGCGTATTGCCGCGAGAAAAACACGCCAGTTCTGGGAGTGCGCGACGTGGGCGATCTGGAACTCGTCCGGCGTTACAGCGTCGTGAATGTGGATCAGAATTCGCGGATCACGCTCTTCGAAGAAAAGCCGAAACTGCCCACCAACACGCTCAGCGGGATTGCGCTGTATTACTATCCCAGGACCGCGCTGCCGTTGATCCGCCAGTACGTCCGGGAAGGAAACAACCCCGATCAGCCCGGGCGCTTGATCCAGTGGTTGTATCAGCGCGTCCCGGTACACACTTGGACCGTGCCCGGCCTCTGGTACGACATCGGCTCCCAGGAAACCCTCGAAGAAGCGAACCGGATTTTTGCTCGCCTTGCGGGACAGTGATGCCTGGCGAGGCAAGAACGTTCACCGCTCTGCCCAGCGCGGCGGACGCCGCAGCCACAATATGCGGGCCCCCTCACCGCGCCCCAGCAGTTTTATCGGTTGCGGAAGAAGCCGTGATGGTTCGCCAACAATTCAGTCGGGATTTGCGTTCTTGCATCAGCCTCACGCAAAGGCCGCAAAGAACGCCAAGGAAAGTGGTCTTGGCGGATCTTCTTCAAGTCACTGGAGATGAGCCGCCACTTCTCTCAGAAAACGGATGAAGCCGCTCGCCTTTGCGGGGTTGGCGATCTTTGCGTGAGGTTTGGACTGAATTGTCAACTTAGAATGGAGGAACTTGGTCGGTTCATGGGAGGCCAGTTTGGTCCGATCACCATGCTCTCGCCCTATGAACCCGGCAGGGCGAGTCCGTCCCGGCGACCCGCTCGACGTGCTTGGAACACGTCTGAATCGGCTCGCTGGGACTGGCTCGCTCTACCCGGAAGGTTCATGGCTTTCAAGTCATCGCGCAGCTCTGTAACCGGAGGAACGAACGCCCCGTCTGAGCACCACACAGGCGCATGGCGACGTTGAACACAGGGCTTTGCCCACTCCTTTCTTTGGCTACTCAATCACCAGAGAAGGAGAATTTAGTGGTCATGGGCATAAATGCGATGACGTTCGTTGCGTCCAATTTGGCCTGTGGCGAAGCGCGACGGGGGAGCATAGCCAGCAAGCTCTGTGACCGAGGCGCAACGAAGCCACTGGCCAAATTCGGCGCAACCCGGAGGGCGGCAGTTCTTTTGCGGCCAGACTTTGTGGCTCGCTCCTTACAGACCGCGGAAGGGTATGCTCGTCGCTCGCGCCTCGTCTGGCCGCAAAATCCCTTGCCGCGAACGTCATCGTATTTATGTCCATGACCACTTAGCCATTCCGGAAATTGTTTGAACCCGATTTGAGTCTCTCTACTCTCCGCTACACACAGCACGGAAATCACAAAACCGACCATCGACAAACAGCACTATGACAAAACTAATCCGTAAGAAACTCTTCGTTTCTGTTTTGCTCCTGGCCGGGTTGAGCTTGGCCGTCTCCCAAGCCCAGGCCCAGGTCAACATCCCCGGATTCCTGAAGTTTGAGGCCTATAACGGCATCACGGGGAATCCGGTGCAGAGCCTTCTCGACGAAACAACGAAGTATCCCAACAAACCGGACGAAGTCCTGTACATGCCTTCCTTCGATAGCCGCACGGTTTATCCGAGCGACAGCCACGAGGCCTTCGGCGCCCGCATCTCCGGCTTCATCACGCCCATCGAATCCGGTCAATACGAGTTTTTTATCCGCAGTGACGACGCATCCCAGTTGTTCCTGAGCACGGACGACAACCCGGCCAACCTCCAGCAAATCGCTGAGGAAACCGGCTGTTGCGGCGGGTTTGAAGAAACTGGCGCGACCGAGACTTCGGCTCCCGTCCAACTGCAAGCCGGCAAGCGCTACGCCATCCAGGCGCTTTACAAAGAAGGCACCGGCGGCGATTTCTGCCAGGTCGCCTGGCGGAAGGTGGGCGATTCGACCCCGGCCTCGTCCTTGCAGCCAATTCCCGCGGCGTTCCTGTCGGTCAGTCTCCCCGCGAAAGGGACGGTTACGATCACCAAACAGCCTGCCAACGCCACTGCCGCGCAGAATGACACGGTGACGTTCTCCGTGGAAGCCACCGGCACAGAATCCCCGTTCCTGATTCAATGGCAAAAGAATGGCGTGTTCATCCCGCGCAAGACCGGCGCGAGCCTGAGCCTCGGCCCGCTGCCGGCGTCCGACAACAATGCCAAGATCCGCGCCGTCGTTTCCATCCCTGGCGCAACGGCCAACAGCTCCGAGGCCACGCTGACTGTCTCGGCCGACAAAACGCCGCCGACGATCAAAAGCGTGCTCGGCAGCGACACGTTTGACAGCGTGACCGTCGAATTCTCGGAAGCCGTGACTGCGGCTTCGGCCGGCGCGGCAGCGAACTATTCCCTGGACGGCGGTCTGACGGTGTCTGCAGCCGCGTTGGTGAATCCGACCACGGTGAAACTGACCACCAGCAAGCAAACGCGCGGCGCGAACTATAACCTGACCGTGAAAAACATCGCGGACACCGCCGGCTTGACGAGCGCGGCGGACACGAAGAAAGCGTTCTCGGCCTTCGATTACGTGCGAGGGGGACTGAAGTTCGAGGCTTACACCGGCATTGGCGGCAACGCCGTGCAAGGCCTCCTGGACGATCCGAAGTATCCGGGCAGCCCGGACATCGTGGGTTATGTGTCGCAATTCACGAGCCGCCTGGTTTTCCCCGACAGTTCGCACGAGAGCTACGGCGGGCGGATTTCCGGTTGGATCGTCCCGGCGGAAACTGCCCAATATGAGTTCTTCCTCCGCAGCGACGATGCCTCGCAATTGTTCCTCAGCCCCGACGACAATCCGGCCAACGCCGTCTCGATTGCCGAGGAAACCGGCTGTTGCGGCGCATTTGAGGAACCCGGCGCGACGGAGACTTCCGCACCGGTCTCGTTGACCGCGGGAAAGCGCTATGCGATCTACGCGCTCTGGAAAGAAGGCGGCGGCGGCGACTATTGCGACGTGGCATGGCGAAAAGTCGGAAATTCTGCCGTGCCTCGGGCCCTCCCCTATATTCAAGGCGCGGTTCTGGAAACGCTCGCGGCCCCAGGAACATTTACGCCTCCCACCATCTCGATCAGCAGCCCGAACAACGGCGCCGCGTTCGCCGTGAAAGCGCCGGTGACTTTTGTGGCTTCCCCAACGCCGGCGGCGGGCAAGACCGTCACCAAAGTCGAATTCTTCGAACAGGGCAAATTGCTGGGCACAGCCACGAGCAGCCCGTATTCAATCACGCTGGTTGACTTGAAAGAAGACGCGCACATTGTCTCGGCGCGCGTGACGGATAGCGCCGGCATCTTCACCGATTCGGCCCCCATCACCATTTCGGTCGGCGGCCAGGTGCAAAAGATCACCTTGTTCGCCATCGACGACAAAACGCTGTGGCGTTACGACCGGTCCGGCGCGGACCTGGGCACGGCCTGGCGAGAGCCGAAGTACGACGACAGCAAGTGGCCGCAAGGCAAGGCGCTGATCGCCGATGAATCCACCACGACCGTCGAACCGATTCGCACTCCCATCAGCCGTTTCAACGACAACAACGAGTACGTGCGCACGTTCTACTTCCGGGGCCGATTCAGTTTTTCGGGAGCCACGACGGGGGCAAAACTTCAGTTGCGCCACGTGGTCGATGATGGCGCCGTCTTCTATCTCAATGGGACGGAAGTCCTGCGCTTTGGCATCCCGGCCGGGGACGTAAATTTCCAGACCGACGCCAGCGGCCATGAGAATGCTTACGAAGGGCCCATCGACATTCCAGCGAATCTTCTCGTGCAGGGAGAAAACGTCTTCGCGGTGGAAGTCCACCAGTCCGGCGGCAGCAGTTCAGACATGGTCTTTGGCGCGGAACTCGTCGCATCGGTTCCGGTCACGACGACCACCGTCACCCTCGTGGCAGTCGATGACAAAACGACCTGGCGCTACGACCGATCCGGCGCCGACCTGGGCACGGCCTGGCGCGATCCGAAGTACGACGACAGCAAGTGGCCGCAGGGCAAAGCGTTGATCGCCGATGAAACCACCACGACGGTCGAGCCGATCCGGACGCCGATCAGCCGTTTCAACGACAACAACGAGTACGTGCGCACATTCTACTTCCGCACGCACTTCAACTTCCCGGCCGCAAGCACCGCGGGCGCGAAGCTCAAGCTGCGCCACGCCGTCGATGACGGCGTCGTCATTTACCTGAACGGCGTCGAGATCAACCGCCTGGGGATCACCGGAGACGTGAACTTCCAGACCGACGCCAGCGGCCACGAGAATGCCTGGGAAGGGCCCTTCGACATTCCGATCACAAACCTGCTGCCGGGCGACAACGTCCTGGCCGCCGAAGTGCATCAGTCCGGCGGCAGCAGTTCGGACATGGTCTTCGGCGCGGAACTCATCGCGACCATCCCGGGCGGCGCCACGCCACCTCCGGCCGAAGCTCCGAAATTCACGAAGTTCACGAGAAACGCGGATGGCAGCATCTCGATTGAATGGACTGGCGGCGGAACTCTGCAGGCTGCGGCTTCTGTGACCGGGCCGTGGCAGGACGTGCCAGGCGCCACGAGTCCTTACAAGCTCACTCCGACCGCCGGCGCTCCGACGCTGTTCGGGCGCATCAAGAAGTAGTTGACCCAAGCTTGGATTCGCAACGAGAGACCGGAGGCAACTCCGGTCTCTTTTTCTTTCCTGGAAAAGCATGGGAAGCTTTCTTGGCCTCAAGGCCATGCACATCGCCCATGAACCGAAAACCGTGCGGACCGCAGCCTTTAGGCTGCTTCCGCGCACTCTCCGGAGTCCAGCGCTGAAGCGGCCTAAAGGCGCCTAAAGGCCACGGTCCGGAGGAACGGTTCATGGGAAGTTCCCTTGGTCTCGTGCGATCACGATCCTGGACGAAATGACTGGAAGACCGGCGCGGTGCGGGGCAGGCGCCACGACCAGGATTTTCGGCGTCGCAGAGTTGCACTCTGCCGCATCGCCGACTTGCAGTCGGCGGCGCGTCGGCGAGCTGCAGAGCTCTGCAACTTGTCGAACCCATGCGGAATGCAATTCCGCGATACAGCAGAGTGCAACTCGGCGCTACGATCCTGCAACGTCGAAACCGTATTTCAGAGTTCTTAAACGCGGCGGCGCTTCAAGAACTCGCGAACGCGGGCAAACGCCTCGACCGTCAGGTCCACCAACCGGAGAGCGTCGGCCAGTTCCTCTTTCGAGTCCGTTCGTTCCAACTGGTTCAAGGGCCCGACCAAAGCGACCGCGCCGCAGGTCAGGCTTGCGCCTCGGAGCCGATGGGCCACGCGCCGGATCACATCAGGATCGCCGGCTTGGGCCGCCTGGCGGAGTTCGTTGATGGCACGCTCAGTGTCGGATAAATACAGTTCGACTACTTCGTTGTAAAGCTCCGGGTCGTTGGCGGCAAGGTCATGAAGCGGCCTGGGGTCGATCGGCGATTGCTCGTCGCGGACCAGGCTGGAGCCGCTCGAAACCGGCACGCTCTCGGCGCCGGAGCTTTCGAGAGAAGCGACTGCGGAAGAGCCGGTCGGGTTCTGCAGCGCGAGTTTGGCCAGTTCGAGCGCGGCGGCGAGGTCGGCGGTCTTCAGAGGTTTCGGCAGGTAATCGTTCATCCCCGCTTCCAGGCACCGTTCGCGGGCGCCTTGCATCGCGTGAGCGGTCAACGCGATGATGTACGGTTGCGGCTGGCTTCCGGACCGAATCCGCCGCGTCGTTTCATAGCCATCCATCTCCGGCATCTGGCAATCCATCAGGAGAATGTCGTAATGGGCGTATTCCAGCGCCTTGAGCGCCTCGATGCCATTGCCCGCGATCTCAGCGCCGTAGCCGAGTTTGCGCAACTGACTCAGGGTGACTTTTTGGTTGACTGGATTGTCTTCAACCAGGAGCAGGCGATGTTTGCCCGCGGCGGCGCCTCGCAAGGGTGTTTCCGCGACCGGTTCATCGAGCCTCGGCGCTCGCGCAAGGTCGGCGGCTCCTCCGAGCGCGGTTTCCACGCTCTGGAGAAGCGTGGACTGTTTCACAGGCTTCAGGAGGCACTCGGCGACTCCCGCGCCGACGACGCGCCGCCGAGCCTCAAAGCACTAGCCCTCAAAAGGCCTCATAACGACCGAATCTTGGCCAAATCGGCCACTGGGATGACAGCTAAAAATTCTCCCATCCTATCGGAACCCGCGTCATTATTGGGCATTCTCCGTTGGGACAAGCCTTAGTGGTCCGTTTCGTAAATACGCTCACGTTCGTTGCGCCCAATTTGGCCTGGGGCAAGGCGCGACGAGCGAGCATCCCCCGCCAGTGGGGCTGTGACCGAGGAGCAACGCAGCCCCAGGCAAA
>VHCZ01000041.1 GCA_016871535.1 Verrucomicrobiota bacterium | reverse complement strand
CTTTTGTCCGTGGCCTGCGTTGGCTCGGTCCTTACAGCCCGCGTTGGGGATGCTCGGACCTCGCCGCCTTGGCCACAGCCAAAATCCCTCGCCGCAGGACCCCGCGCAATTTTCGGACACGCTCTGATGGCGGAGCGGCAGCTCCGCCCTACCGGCGACAGATGTGCGCGGGAAGAAAGCTTTCCAAGTTTTAGACTTGTGTCCCGTGTCCGGGAGCGCCTGAATGCTTTTATGAGCTCAAACAGTTTCGATCTTATTTCGCGACGCGGATTCTTGGCGGCTTCCTCCGGCGTGGTTTTGGCTGCTGCGCTCCCAAGCGTCCAGGAGGCCGCCAAACCTCCTTCGCTCCCGAAGCTCGCATTGCATGGCGGAGAGAAAGCGGTCAAGAAATCGATCCGCTTGCCGATCCGCTGGGGCGAATCGGAACGGGAACGGCTCAACGCGATGCTCGGCCAGGAGTCGCTGCTTTATTGGAAGGGGCCTCAGACCACGCTCCTGCTTGAGCGCTTTCGCAAAATCTGTCCGCTCAAATACACCATGAATTGTTCCTCTGGAACGGCGGCGCTGCACATCGCCGTGGCGGCGGCTGGCATCGGGCCGGGCGATGAAGTCATCACGGCGCCGATTACGGACATCGGAACGGTCATCGGCGTGATTTACCAGCAAGGCGTGCCGGTGTTCGCGGATTTGGGCGCGAACACCTATAACCTGGACGCGCGGGATGTCGAACGCCGCATCACCGCGAGAACCAAAGTTATCACCGCCGTGCACCTGGCCGGCAACCCGTGCGACATGACCGCGTTGAAGGCGATCGCAGACCGGCACAACTTGATTCTGATCGAAGACTGTGCCCAGGCCTGGGGAACGAAATATCAAGGACAGCCCGTCGGCACGGTGGGCCATATCGCTTGTTTCTCGTTACAGAACTCCAAACACGTCACGTGCGGCGACGGCGGAATCGTCGGCTCAAACGACGAGCGCTTTGGCCCGCTTCTGCAACGATACGGCGACAAGGGTTTCGACCGGGAGAAGGGCGGCTTGTTTGAGTGCTTTGCCACGAACTATCGCATGAGCGAACCGCAAGCCGCCGTGGCCGCCGCTCAACTCGGACGCCTGGAAGGTATCGTCGCCCAACGCGCGCGTCTGGGCGACCTGCTGACGGCGCAGATCACCGGGTTGGCCGGCATCCGGCCGCATCATGTCGCTTCCGGCGACCGCTGTTCGTATTGGTTTTACATGTTCCGACTTTCACCCTCGGCATTCCGCTGCGACCGCGCCGAGTTCGTCAAAGCGCTGTCGGCTGAAGGCGTGCCGGCGTCGGCCGGTTACATTCCCGTGCCGCTGCATCGCAATCCCGTGTTTCTCAAGCACGGATTCTTCAACGGGCGTTGGCCGCTTCGGGAAACGGGCCTGACTTCGATGGATTACACGAAGGTTGAATGCCCGGAGGCCGAAGCGATCTTGCAGACGGGCATCCGTGTCACAATTCATGAGGCCATGACGGAGGAATTCATTCTGGGGGTGGCCGAGGGGATTCGCAAAGTAGCCCGCCACTATGCGGCCTGAGCACTGCGGACAGCGAAGCAGCACCCGGCTCAGCCGTGCTACTCGGGTCTAACTCAGCTTTACGGCGGTGCCGCTGGCCGTGACCATGAGCATGCCGTTTTGCGCGCCGAGCACTTCGTAATCGAGATCGACGCCGACGACCGCATCGGCGCTCAGCGATCTGGCCTCCTCTTCCATTTCGCCAAGAGCGACCTTTCGGGCGCTGGCCAAAACCTTCTCGTAAGAGCCCGAGCGTCCACCGACCAGGTCGCGGATGCTGGCGAAGATATCTCGGAACATGTTCGCGCCGATGATGGCCTCGCCAGTGACGATGCCGAGGTATTGAGCGACCGGGCGCCCTTCGATATTGGGAGTGGTAGTCGTTGTCATAAGTCGAGCGTTCTCACCGGTGAAGACACGGAAGCTCGAACGAAAGTTGCAGATCCTTACTTGTGCGGCTGCTCCTGGTAGTGCCGCTTCAACACGTCGTCGCCGAAGTCGTTCTGCAAATCACGCCAGACGGCGTGGATATGGTTCGCGTTGTTTTGCGTGTTGTCGTATTCCACGAGGAAGGTCGGCCCCTGGATGCGGTAGTAGTGGCCCTTGCCAGGCTCAGTCGGGCCGGCCCAGGCAAAATAGACTTTTTCCAGGCCGGCGTTTTGGATGCGTTCGAGTTCCTTGTCCGCCAGTTCGGGACGATAGTTGCGGACGTACTCCTGAAGGAGATCCCAAAGCGTCTCCGCCTGCGCTTTGGTCAATTTGTTCATCGCCAAGCCTTCGGGCTTGAGCACATTCAAGGTCCGGTTGGTGAAGGTGATGATGTCCCGGGGAGCCACGTTGGTGTAGAGCGCGACCTTCCTTTGTTCCTCGCTCAATGACACGACCAGCTTTCGGGCCAGGTCTTCTTCCCGGGCGAGCGTTCGCAAACCTTTGCGCGGGCCGCTGCGAATTTCGGCGGGGTTTGCGCCGTAGAAAGAGGGCGTCACGGCGACCGGTTTTCCCGGCGCAAGGGTGAAGTTGAGCGAGAGGTGATGGCCCTCGACGCGATAGCCCCAAACCTCTTTCTCACTGGGATTGCCGAAGACACTGAAATAATAAAGCTCGGCGTCACGAACCATCGTGCCGCTGCCGGCTTCCAACTCCTTGAGCACTTGCTCCAGGCTCATGACGGTGGTCGCCTTCATGTAGCCGCGCTGGCTGAGGGCGCTGCTGAGCAGAGCATGGGCGAGGTGTTGTTGCTCGGGCTTCATCTCCTTCCAGGTCAGTCCTTTTCTGGCTCTTGGGATGAAGTGCCAATTCTCGCGCTCGCCGGATTTGAAGTCGAACGTGGCCTTAACACGCTGCTCCGCGGTGAGCGCGGCGAGGAAATTGTTCGCTGCTCCCGCCAGGTCCTCGGCGGGCGAAAGCGCGAGCAGTCGAACTACAAAGATGGAAGCCAGCGCGAAAATGAGTGAGGTGCGAAGGAACGGGAGTGTTGTCATGGCCGAAAGTCAAAACCAACGGAGCAGAAAGGCAACAGGAAAATGCCGCTGAAACGCTGAAACATTACACCTCGCCGTAAACGACGGTGGAGCGAGGCTGAGCCCTTCCTCGATGGCAGCGGCTCGGCTGGAGCCTCGCCGCACCAGCTTGAAGCATTACCCATCACCCATAGCCAATAGCCAACCGATTGCCAATCGCCTGTAACTTATCGCGGTCCGACCAACCTCCACGGATCGACGGTCAATTGATAGGGGCCGACGGCGGCTTTGAATCGGGTTTTTTCCATCAACCAGAAGGCAAAGAGCTGATTGCTGGTCTGAATGACCAAATCCGTATTGCGGTCGCCATTGAAATCGCCTGCGCCGATCAATTGCCATCCCGCCGGCATGCGGAAAGGAATCACGCTGTCGGCGAACTTGATCCCATCCATCAACCAGACTGCCACCAATCCTTCCGTGCTCACAAACACCAGATCGCTCTGGGCGTCTCCATTGAAATCGCCGATGGCGGCGATCTGCCAGCCGCCAGGCACCTTGAATGGAACGACGCCGGTGCGAAGGGTCGTTTCGTCCATGAGCCAAAACGCCACGGAAGAATCGGTGTGCGTCAACAGGATGTCCGGCTGGCCATCCGCATTGAAATCTCCCGTTCCTGCGATTCGCCAGCCTGCCGGCACTTTGTAAGGAACAATCCCGCGCGTAATCTCAGTGCCGTCCATCAACCAGAACGCAACGGAACCATCGGTCTTCATCAACACGATATCCGCCTTGCCGTCGCGATTGAAATCCGCCGTCCCGCCAATTTCCCATCCGGACTCGATCTTGTAGGGCGTGAGACCGAAGCGAGTCGCTGGGCCGTTCATAATGTAGAAAGCCAGAAAGCCGTTCGCGCCTTGCCAGACGAGGTCGTTCATGCCGTCCCCGTTGAAATCGCTCCACGCGCCGGCGGTCGTGGTTCGAACGGCCACCGTCGCTGGGCCGATTCCGGATTTCTCGGCCACGCCGCCCAAGGAGGCATTCGGGACCAGCAAACAGGCCCCGGCTAATGCACAGGAAATGAATCTCGTGAAGTTCATATGGAAAGCTGCTTTCGTCTGATTACCCTGCTCACGGCCCATGAACTTGGTAGGGCGAGTCCGTCCCGGCGAGCCGCTCGACGTGACTGGAACACGTCTGACTCGGCTCGCTGGGACAGCCTCGCCCTACCGTTCGGTTCATGGAATGCACGCAACCACGCTGAGGATTTGCATCGCAGGCATGCTGTCGCGAATCCAGGCGGAAGGTCAATCCTTTCCTTGCCAGCCGAAACCCGGCGCTTACTCTCGCACCAGTGAAGATACTTTTCATTGGCGACGTGGTGGGGCGTCCGGGGAGACGGGCCGTGGCAACCCTCCTTCCGAGGCTTCGCGAGCAGCACCAGATCGCCGTGGTCATTGCGAACGGAGAAAACTCGGCCGGCGGGTCCGGCATCACGACCGAAACCGCCGCGGAACTTTTTCAAGCCGGAGTCGATATCATCACCACGGGCGACCATCTTTGGGACCAGAAGGAAGTGACCAATCTGCTCGTGCACGAACCGCGCTTTCTGCGTCCACTCAACTATCCGCCCAACACGGTGGGACAGGGGAGCACCGTCTTTCAGGTCGATGGAATTCCCAACGTCGCGGTCATGAATCTGCAAGGCCGCACGTTCATGCCGAACTTGGAAAACCCTTTCTGGTGCGCCCAAGCTGAAGTCAAACGGCTCCGCGAGCACGCGCGCGTCATCCTCGTGGATTTTCACGCGGAGGCGACCTCGGAGAAGATTGCGCTGGCCCGATTCCTCGACGGCCAGGTCAGCGCCGTCATTGGCACGCACACGCACGTGCAGACGGCGGACGAGCAGATTTTTCCGGGCGGCACAGCGTTCCTTTGCGACGCCGGATTCACCGGCCCGCACGAGAGCGTGCTGGGGCGCGAGATCGAACCGATTGTGAAACGGTTTCTGACCAGCCAGCCGCAGCGGTTTGAAGTCGCTTTCAACCGTGTTCTGCTGCAAGGCGCGCTCCTGGAGGTCGATCCCGACACCGGAAAAGCCGTGAGCATCGAACGCGTCTCCGTCCCGCTGAAATCGAGTTGAAGGGAAACTCTCGCTGCAATTTCAGATTTGAAATTGAAATGAAGCGAAGCGTGGCATGAACAGTAAACCCCCCGCAAACGACCGTGGAGCGAGACGCCCCCCGAGCTTTGCCCTGGATGGCATTGGCTCGACAGGAGCCTCGCCCCGCCTTCATTGAGCGAATACCTTGAGCAAACCCCTCAAATCCCAGTGGGACTTTGGCGAGCTATTTCCGATGGAAGCAACCCGCCGCGTCCTCACCGTGAGCGAACTGACCGCGTCGGTCAGACGGCTGATCGAGCGGGAGATCGGCTCCGTTTGGGTGACGGGGGAAATCTCGAATCTGCGCTTGCAAGGCTCCGGCCATGCCTACTTCTCTCTCAAAGACGCCGGCGCGCAACTGAACTGCGTGCTGTTCCGCGGCGAAGCCACCAGTTTCAGCCGCAACCTGCTGAGCGACGGACAGAAGGTCGTGCTCTTCGGCGACCTCACCGTCTATGAGGCGCGCGGGCAATATCAGCTTCGCGTCACCCAGGTGGAATTACAGGGCGTCGGCGCGCTGCAAATCGCGTTCGAGAGGCTCAAACAGAAACTGAATGCCGAAGGTCTCTTTGCCCCCGAACGCAAACGCCCGCTGCCCCGTTTCCCGCGGCGAATCGGGATCGTCACTTCCCCGACGGGGGCCGCATTGCGGGACGTGATCCATGTGATCGAGCGAAGGAATCCGGCCCTGGAAGTGGTCCTGGCGCCGTGCCGAGTGCAAGGCCGCGGCGCCGCTGAGGAAATCGCCGCCGCGATCCGGCTGCTCAACGAATGGGCCTGCCATGAACCCGGTAGGGCTGCGTTGCCGCGCAGCCGGTTTTCTGTCGCTACGGCGGCGCAGCAGCACCGCCCTACCAGCGACGAGTTCATGGGCCGCAAGCATGGTGCTGGGACCAAGGAAGCTTGCCATGAACCGACGCCCTCTGATCTTCTGCCTCCCCACGAACCCATTCCTTCAGCCCTCCCAGGAGGAGAACTTGTCCAATTGCGGAATGCAGAATGCGCAGTGCGGAGTTCTGGTTCCGCAATCCGCAATCCGCAATCCGCGATCGGTCCTGGAGGGGTTGGGGGCGGGGCTAGGCTGGACCTGATTCTGGTCACGCGCGGCGGCGGCAGCCTGGAGGATTTGTGGGCGTTCAACGAGGAAAGCGTGGCGCGCGCGATTTTTGAATCGGCGATCCCGGTTGTCTCGGCCGTAGGCCACGAGATTGATTTTACGATCAGTGATTTTGTGGCCGACATGCGAGCGGCGACGCCGAGTGTGGCCGCGGAATTGATCACGGAAGGAGTGTTCGCCAGCCGTGAGTTCGTGACCCGCGCTTCGACCCGGCTTCTTGATCTCGTTCGGAAGAGGATCGAAGTGGACAGCGAAGCGCTGGAAGATCTGGCGGGGCGGCTGAGCCGGGCGCATCCGCGCCGGCGCATTCAAGAGCAATTTCAGCGGCTGGACGATTTGCAGAGCACACTGCTGCGGTGCGTTCATTTCGGTTTTCGAGAGCAGTCCGGGCACTGGCAATCGGTGGCCCAGAGATTTCTGCGCCTGCGGCCTGCAATGATTTTACTGCGCCGTCGAGAGTTGTTGGTGCAGTTGCAGGCGCAACTTGGAGACCAAACGCGTCACAAATTGGAATCGCTGCAATCCCGCGTGCAAACCGCCGGGGCGCGCCTGCGTTTGCTTTCGCCTCATAACGTCCTCGAACGCGGCTATTCCATCACCCAGGACGCCAGTTCCGGTAAGATCATTCGCGCCGCGCAAGACGTGCGTCCGGGCCAGAGGCTGCGGACCCGGCTCAAGGCGGGCGAGATCAGCAGCGTCGTCGAGGGTCCGTCCTGAGATCGGGAATAAATGCCGCGCCTGCGCCTGAACCATTCGCAAGTGTCACAGTCGTGGTAATCAGGGATGCACCGACCGTCCGTGTTGGTTAGTTAGGATTCGTCGGAATTCGCCTTGACTGCGTTTTTCCACTCGTTGGATGATGCGGAAGGTCGATTGCCAGGACAGCAACAGCGGCCTTGAAGTCTCACTCACGGCTTGGACTTTCTCTCGACCATCCGAGACGAGCCACAAAGGCATGGGCAATCCAGAGGCCACATTCTATGTGACCGGCGGCACTCTGGGCGCGGGCGCCCTCTGTTACGTGGAACGGCGTGCGGATCGGGATTTGTTGGAGGCACTGCGGATCGGAGAATTCTGCTACGTCTTGACTTCCCGCCAGATGGGCAAGTCCAGTTTGATGGTCCGCACCGCCGTCAAATTGCGTGAGGCGGGAATCCATGTCATCGCGCTGGATCTGACGGCCATCGGCCTGAACCTCACGGCGGAGCAATGGTATGACGGACTGGTCATGCGCATGGGGCGCCATTTGCGGCTGGAGGATGCCTCTTGGAACAGCGCGCGCGTGTTGGTCCGGCCCTGCCCGCCGGCGCCGACAATGGCAATGTTAACCTTGTTGCTCGGCGCCACGAATCTTGCGCCCCCCAAGACATGACGAGGCACGAGAGAAAAAGCAGCCACCGCGCTGCCCGTGAGTCCGAAGAATTTCCGTCTGGAGAATTGTGTGGGGAGGTCCATGTGTTTCATAGGGGGTTACAAGTCTTGATCTTTTTCTTGAGCGCCTCTTTCGTGCTGGTTTGAAGCTCATCCAGCTCCGGTTTCAGTTCCTGTCTTATCTCAGTGCTCATCCGGTCAATGAAGAGAATGCCGTTCAGGTGATCCACCTCGTGTTGGATGGCGCGGGCGAGCAATCCACCGCAACGGAACGTGAACTTTTTTCCCTTCTCGTTGGTCGCCGTGACTTCAACCGATTCGGGACGGCTGATCTCGGCATAAATCTCCGGAAAACTCAGGCAGCCCTCCGGACCCGCCACCGGCTCCGCGACGGGTGTCACCTGAGGATTGATGAGAATCACGGGCATGAAATCCGCGACCTCCGCCGGTTGGCCGCTCAGGTGCAACGTCGAGGGCCGATCCGTGACCGCGCGCACATCCACGACCGCCAGTTGCAGGGCCTTCCCAACTTGCTGGGCGGCGAGGCCGATGCCTTTCGCGGCGTGCATCGTCTCTTTCATGTCGCTGATGAGGTGGCGCATCTCCGCCGTGATTTCGTCGATGCGCGCGCCCTTCTGGCGCAAAATCGGGTGACCGTATTTCAAAACGGGAAGAATCATCTCCAAGTCAATTCGTCGTCGGCCAGCGGTGGAGCATTTCGGCGAGTTCCGGAATCGAGGGACTCTTGGCGGTCCGGACATAAAAACCGCTCGTCGTCACGCCCGTCAGGACGCTGAGTTCGTTGTCCAATCCGAGCAACCGGCCCAGGCAAAAACCCGAGTTGAAATGATCACCCGCGCCCGTCGTGATCAGCGGCTTCGAGATATATGGCCCATCGACCACGTGGACGCTGTCTTTGGTCGCGGCCAGCGCATAGCGCGTCGGATGAATCACCAGCGTGTTGATTTCCAGCATGCGGACGATCTCGCGGGCCAGCTCGGACAAGCCTTCGGGGGTGGCCGCTTTGGGTTTGATCCCGAGCACTTTCATCAACTCGAAGGATTCCTTCTCGTTCAAGCCGAGGATGACGTCAAAGTATTCCTGAAACCGCCCCACGAACTCCAGTGCGCGGGCAATGTCGTTCACGAGCCGCTTCTCCGGGTCCGCCAGATCGAAGAACATCAAGCGCCGGCGGCCGCGCAACGTCGGGCACAGCTCGCGTTGCAGCGCTTCCCAAAGATCGGTCATGTACGGGATCATCGTCCAGTTCACAAATGCCACGAGGTCCGCGTTCGTGAAATATTGACGGAACCGGTCGCGGCCAAACCGCTCCTGGATGTTGGCCCAGTTCACTTCCTTAAGTTGAATGCTTTTCGTGAGCATCAGCTTGCCGTCCTCGAACTCCAGCGCGTCCGTGTGGCCCGGCTCGGCAATCGAATAGACCTCGGCTTGTTTGCAGAAACTGCTGAACACCGGATGAATCGTCGGGTAACCGAGCGCGCCCACGTAAATCACCTTCAATCCAAAGCTCGCCAGCGCGTTGGAAAGAATCGGCCCGTTGCCGCCGAGTTTGGTGCGTTGGTTGACCAATTCGATGTTCGTGCTCTTGCCGGCCGCGGCCTTGACGCGGTCGGCCAGGTGGCTGATGGACGGAATGCGTTGATACGACTCGGCGCTGTCGCGCTTGTCCACCACGTGGACGATTTCATCGACGAAGCCGTCCAGCCCCGCGAAGACGGATAATTGCGGCGCGCGGCCCGCCGCCGCCGTGAGTTGCTGAGCGCATTTCTCGCGCAATTCGGGTGGAGTCATAGTGAATCGGAATCCTCAATCCAATTTCACGCCGACGATTTCCAGGACGCGTTCCAGGTCGTCGTCGGTGAAAAAGCGAATCTCGATGGCGCCCTTGCCTTGTCGATAGCGCACCACGACCTTGGTGCCGAAACGCTGCTGGAGCCGCGTCTCCAGATCCATCATGTGGGCATCCTGCAAAGGCATCGGGGTTTTTCCACCGGTCTTGCCGCTGACGGCAGTGTTGCGGTTTTGAAGCCGCGCGACCAAATCTTCGGTCTGCCGCACGTTCAACCCCTGGCGAATGATGCGGTCGGCGGCGAGCGATTGTTCCTCGGCGCGATTGAGGCCGAGCACTACTTTGGCGTGGCCAACGGACAGGCGGCCATCGCGAACGTAGTTCTGGATTTCGGGCGGCAGCTTGAGCAGCCGCAGCGCATTGGCCACGACCGCGCGGCTTTTCCCGACTTTCGCCGCCACGGTTTCTTGCGTGAGTTGGAACTGATCGACGAGTTGGGCGTAACCGAGCGCTTCTTCGAGCGGGTTCAGATTTTCCCGCTGAAGATTCTCGATCAACGCCAGCTCCAGCACCGCCCGGTCGTCCGCCTCCCGAACAATCACCGGGACTTCGCTCAAACCGAGCATTTGGGCGGCGCGCCAGCGGCGTTCCCCGGCGATCAACTCGAAACCGTCGCCGCGCGGCCGCACAATGAGCGGCTGCACGATGCCTTGCTCGCGAATGGAGTCTGCCAGTTCGCGCAAGGCGGCTTCGGGAAAATCTTTGCGCGGCTGGAGCGGGCAAGGATGAATGCGGGGCAGGGCGACGCGTTGGATGCGTTCCGGCGTGTCGTCCGCAGGCTCGTCGGGTGCGGCTGGCGGGGCCGAGAGCAGGGGAAGCGGAGCCGGCGCTTTCGGGGCGAGAGGCGCTCCGCCCAAAAGCGCGCCGAGACCTCGACCTAACGCCGGTTTTGCCATGCGGCGAGAGTGTCGAACAGGAAACGCCTTGTCAACAGGCTCTCAGGCCGCGATCTGTTTTCGGGGCGCGAAGTCGGAGCAGCGCTTGGAGCCGGGGAACATCTTGTGCGGATTGCAGCGCAGTTCGGGGTCGAACACCGTCCGCAGCGCGCGCATGGCGTCGAGGTCATCCGGACTGAATTGCTTGGCCATGAAATCGATTTTCTCCACGCCGATGCCATGCTCGCCCGTGACGCTGCCGCCCAGTTCGACACACTTATCGAGGATCGCTTCTCCGGCAGCGACGGCGCGGCGGACCTGATCCGGATCGCGTTCATCATAGAGCACGAGCGGGTGGATGTTCCCGTCGCCCGCGTGGAAAACATTCGTGATGCGCAACCCGAATTGCTGGCTCGTCGCCTGGATGAATCGCATGATTTCCGGAAGCTTGGATCTCGGGACGACTCCGTCCTGCGTCAGAAAGTTCGGGCTCAGCCGCCCGACCGCGCCAAAGGCGCGCTTGCGGCATTTCCAGAGCAAAGCCCGTTCTTCGTCGGTCTTGGCAACCCGGATTTCGCGCGCGGAGTTTTTCCGGCAAATCTCGACGACACGCGCCGTCTGGCGTTCCAGCCCTGCCGGCAAGCCGTCCAATTCCACGATGAGAACGGCGCCGGCGTCGCTCGGAAATCCGAACCGATACGCCGCCTCGACCGCTTGCGTGATGGCCTGGTCCATCATTTCCATCGCGCCCGGAACGATGCCGGCGGCGATGATGTCGCTGACGCTCTGGCTCGCGGCATCGACACTCTCGAAGATGCCGAGCAAAGTTTTGTATGCTTGCGGGGCGCGAATCAGCCTGACGAGGACGCGCGTGACGACGCCGAACATGCCTTCGCAGCCAATGACCGCGCCGCGCAAGTCGCAGACCTCGGCGTCTTCGCCGCCGTCCGGTTTCGTGCCAAGCCAGATCACTGCGCCATCCGGCAGAACCATCTCGAAGCCCAGGACATGATTGGTGGTCACGCCGTACTTCAACGTGTGCGGGCCGCCGGAATTGGTGGCGACGTTGCCGCCAATCGTGCACGCGGGCTGGCTGGACGGATCCGGGGCGTAGAGCAGGCCCTTCGCTTTGACCGCATTGGTGATCCAGGCATTGACGCAGCCGGCTTCCACCAACGCGCGGCGATTTCGATAATCGACCGACAGGATCCGATTCATGCGCGTCACGGCAATCATCACGCCGCCGGTGACGGCCAGCACTCCGCCGCTCAAGCTCGTGCCGGCGCCGCGCGGGATGATGGGGACTTTGTGCGCCGCGCACAGCCGAACCGCTGCGACAACCTCTTCCGTCGTGCGGGGAAGGGCCACGACGTTGGGCAAATTCTTCTCCAGCGTGTACGCGTCGCACTCATACACAAGCAGATCTTCCGGCTTCGTCACGATGGAATCGCTGCCCAACTCCGCGCGCAAGGCATCGATCAAGGCTGGCGAAAGAGAGGAAGTCGATGATTGCATGGCGGAGAAGTTACGCCCGGTCGGAGAGATTTTGAATCGGGAAAGTGAAAGCTTCGCATGCCTTCAGTTGAGGGTGGGGCAGAGGCTTACTGTGGCAGTCCGTGGGATAAGCTACAGCGCTTGGTTATTGGACGCCGCGCTCCCCCTCACCCTGGCCCTCTCCCTCAGGGAGAGGGAATCCTGCGCCGGCGTATCGACCGATCCGCCACGCTCAGCTTGTCGGAGTGCGGCCAACGATTTTCCCTCTCCCCAAGGGAGAGGGCCGGGGTGAGGGGGAAGGAAGTCCGCCTATCCTGCAGTCTCCTCAGTATAGCCGAGCCAATGCCAACGAAAAGAAGCTCCGCAGGAGCGTCGCCCCATCGTCGTTAACTGAGGGGATAGAAAGCTTCGCTTCAGCAAAAGGTGGCGCGGTTCGATCGCAAATGGCAGAGGCGCGACTGCCTGCTGGATCGCAGAACGCGCCGGCTGTAGGCTGGGTGCTCAAGATCAAGAATGGAGCTGCGCGAATTTGCAGAGCAGGTGCTGTTTTCGACGAGCCTGGAGGCAAAGCTTCAGTGCCCGGCGAACATCGCCGACGAGCGACCGGGCGGCGCAATCGTTGCGCCCACCCTGCCGGCACGTCCCCGTGAGCTGCACTTCAAGCCGCAGGGCGGCGCGCGCGAGTTTCCGCGGCTTGACGAGCTGGAACACTCCGAACACCGCGGCCGTCTCCTGCACTTCTTTGCGAATCACGAACTGCTTGCTACCGAACTGATGGCGCTGGTGCTGCTGCGATTTCCAGATGCCCCCGCCGCCTTCCGCCGGGGGGTGCTGCAAACATTGAAGGATGAGCAGCAACACACCCAATGGTACATCGATCGGATGCGCGCGTGCGGCGTGCAATTCGGGGATCTCCCCGTGAGCGGCTATTTCTGGCGCGCCATTTCCAGGATGGAGAACCCGATGGATTACGTGGCCGGACTGAGCCTGACGTTTGAGCAGGCCAACCTCGATTTTACGCGGCAGTTCGCGGCCGGTTTCAAACAGGTAGGCGACGACGAATCCGCGCGGTTGCTGGACAGGGTTTATCACGACGAGGTCGCCCACGTGGCCTACGGGCTGAAGTGGTTTCGCAAGTGGAAGAACCCGCACGAGAGCGACTGGGAGGCGTTCTGCCGTCAGCTCAGATTCCCGTTATCTCCACAGCGGGCCAAAGGGGGATCCCACCTCAATGTTGAAGGGCGCCGCGCCGCCGGACTGGATGCCGAGTTCATCGCTCAACTGAATGTGTTTGCGCAGTCTCGTGGACGCACCCCGAGCGTGTTCGTGTTTAACCCGTTCGCCGAGGCTTACATCGCGCAGGGCGATGCGTTCACTCCCGTGCAGCAGCAGCAGCAGCTTGCGCGTGACCTGCAAAACCTGCCGCAATTCCTCTGCCGCCAGGACGACATCGCGCTGGTGCAAACGAAACCTTCCGCGCAGTTCCTCAGCACATTGAAAGACGCCGGGTTCCACCTGCCGGAGTTTGTCGAATTGGCCAGAGCCACGCAGTTGAAAACGCGCAAGCTCGGATGCCTCCGGCCTTGGGCCTGGTCTCCGGACAGCCTGGCGATGTTGGCGCCATTGTTCCCGAGCGTGAACGGCGAACAACGAAGCGCGGAGCAGCGATTCAACGAGCGAGTTGCCGCTCTGTATTCAAAAGCCTGGAGCGCGAGCTTCCTCCGGCGCTTCCTGGAGATGCTCGGTGAGAGCGGGCGACTCCAGACAAGGTGGCTGTGTTCGTCCTCGGTTGTCGGAACGGCGGCCCGGACGTGCGAAGAAGCGCTGGATGCCCTTGCGGCGATTCGCGCCGGAGGCCACCACCGCGTTGTGATCAAACAATCGCTGGGTCTGGCGGGACACAATGCGATCCGTCTTTGGGAACCGGAGCTGCTGGATACGCAGCGGCGCTGGATCGAATCCGCGGTGCAGCAACCCTGCGGCGTCGTCGTGGAGCCGTGGCTGGAGCGCCTGGCCGACTTTTCAATGCAATTCGAGATGACCGGCGGCGGATTGAAGCTGATCGGTTACACGGGCTTGATCAATGATGCCAAAGGCCAGTTTCGGGCGAACACTGCGGCGCCAAATTTCGCGAAGCGTCTGCCGTCTGCCGTTACCCGTGCTTTCGCGGGCTCTCCGCAGATCGTGCCGGAGATTTATCAGATGTATGAGAAGCTGATGGAATCGCTGGAACAGGAACTTCGCGCGGTTGGTTATGAAGGACCACTCGGAATAGACGCATTGGTCTATCGTGACGCGGGGGGCATGAGCAGACTGAAACCGATTGTGGAAATCAATCCTCGCTACACGATGGGGCGGATAGCGGCCGAACTGATGAAACACACGGCGCCGGGTAGCCATGGGCTATTTCGCATCGTAAACACGGCGGCGTTGCGCAGGCATGGGTTCACTGGTTTGCAGGAATATGCACGCGCATTGCTGGATCGCGCGCCCCTGCGCTTGGAAGGCGCGCCGGTTGCACGCATCCGAAGCGGGGCCGTGTGCTTGAACGATCCTGAAGCGGCGCAGGCGTGCCTCGCCATCTGGGAGGTCGGTAGGGAAGCGCCAAGGTCAAGCGACGCGGGGTTATGAAGCAGACGAGCGCGTCTCGCACGCCGCAACCACCGGATTTGCTGCAACTCAGTGCGGCAAATTAGGAGATGAAGTTGTTGCGTATGGGTGGAAAACCTGGCGGAGAGTACGACAACCCCGCGGGCAAGATTGCAAACGCGACGGTCAACCTGCATCTGAGGATTCTCCGGATGGCTTTGGAAACGGCCTTCATGCAGCGTGTGTTCGACGTGAACCCCGCAAATTCGTGGAGAATCTCTCCACAGCGGGCAAGAGCGAGCGGCGCGCCTTCACGATGGACGAATTGAAGAACCTGTTGGCCGTCGCGGGCCAGGACTGGAAGACGGCGATTCTCGTTGCGCTCTACACCGGCTTGCGACTCAGCGACGTGGTTTCGCTCACCTGGGCCAACCCCGGCTTGGAGCGCGACGAATTGACGATCCGCACGCAGAAGACTGGCCGAATCCAGATCGCGCCGATTGCGAAGCCGCTGCGCCGGCATCTGGAGACACTGCCCGCGGGCGATGATCCCAAAGCGCCGCTCTGTCCTGGGTTCCACGACGAACCCGGCACAGCGCTCTCGAAGCAGGGCGCGTTGGCGAAGTTCTCGCTTTCGCGGGTTTGCGACGCACCGCCAGGCGAGCGCGAAAGACTTACTGCTTGGTCCGCGGGATGGACGACAAAGCTCGTAGCTCAGAGTTGCACTCTGCCGTATCGCAGAATTGTATTCTGCGGGGCCTCTCCCAGTCCGAGCACGCTGGGACTTGCCGGCGCCCTGCCGATTGGAAATCGGCGATACAGCAGATTGAAAATCTGCGCTACGGTTCTCCGGTCGATCTGTCGTCAATCCCACGGTCTGCACGGTATGGACCTGGCTCAACTGCATGCAAGGGTTTCGACACTTCCGGACGGCAAGAGCGGAGTCTTGCTGCGGTTGCGCGGGTTGGCAGGTCAACCGGCGTTTTCAAGGTTCATGCGAGTCATCGCATGACGCCTTCATGGTTCACCGTCCATCGTTGCGGCGACATCGCGCAGGTTGCCATCGGCGACAATCTCGGTTGCTCCGGCGCCGGCGCCGGGGAGTTGCTCGCCGAGCTCGAGGGCGTGTCCGAGGTTCGACTTACCGTCAATTCCATCGGCGGAGACGGACGCGCGGCGATTGAGGTTTTCGACGGTCTTCGCGGCAGGGTTCGGTTTGGGATCCGGGCGTTAAACGTTAAATATCGACGTGATCCACGAATCCATTAATCCACGAAATCCACTATTCCACTGCTCCACCCCTCCTTCACTCCGCTCGTCCGCTCTCGGCCTGCCCACCTTTCGCGGATTGAATCCGATAGAGGCTTGTCTCGGTGCGGATGAAGATTGCGCCGTCGCCGACGGCGCAGGAAGCGAGGGTTCGTTCTTCTAAGGCATTCTCGGCCAGTTTTTGGAAGGTTTTCCCGGCCACGAGCACGGTCCCGGTTCCGCTTTCGTTCTGGGTGTAAATCTTTCCATCGGCATAGAACGGCGAGGCTGAGCAATCGCCGCCGATTCGTTCTTCCCAATGGCTGCGTCCGGTCCGCGCGTCCAGGCAACTGGCGATTCCGTTGTCGGCCACCATGTAAAGTTCCTCGCCCACGAGCAGCAGTGAAGGCGTCTTGGGCGCACCGCGAGTCACCGTCCACGCCACGTGGGTTTTTGTCACATCGCCGCGCCCATCCGGACGAATCGCCATCACGGTCGGTCGATCAAAGCCGGTGCCGATAAAAAGCAGGCCGTGTCCATACACGGGCCGCGGAATCACGGAATAACCGTCGTAGCGCACGCGCCAGATTTCCCGACCGTCTTTCGGATCATAAGCACAGACCGCATTGCTGCCGGGACTGATAATCTGCTTTTGCCCGTTCACGGTGATCAACAACGGGGTGCTGAATGAAAACTTCTTCGAGGCATCCGTCCTGCGTTCGATCTTCCAGAGCACCTGCCCGTTTGCCTTGTTCAACGCCACGACAAACGGATCGCGGCCGCCATCGCAACTGAAGATCAGCGCCTCGTCCGCAAGGATGGGCGAGCCTCCGTTGCCGTGGACCGGCGGGTAGTTCAGACTGGAGTTGCGCCAGATGATTTTCCCGTTCACGTCCAGACACGCGGCGCCTTGATGACCGAAATGCACGTAAAGCTGGTCGCCTTCCACGATCGGCGTGGGGCTGGCGTGGCTGTTCTTCTTGTGAATCGCGACAGATTCATCCGAACCAAAAACTTCAGAGTCCCACTGCGGCTTCCCGCTGGCTGCGTCCAGGCCAAGCGCCCGAAGCGACAATTTGGAGCCGGCTTCAGACCGGACCGCTGTCGTCAGATATGGATCGTGGCGCATGGCGGTGGTTTTACGAAATGCGCAACCACAATGCAAACTCTCCATTGATCCTTCAGAGCGTGTTTGGAATGTCGCTTGTGACTCGTCCTCCTCCTTGTCCTCGATTGCGGGCCGTTTCGAGGAGGAGAACCTGTGTCCGCATTTTCAGAACACGCCCTCAGTGAAGGTAGGGCGAGTCCGTCCCCGGCGAGCCGTGTCCGACAGTCTTGGGAACACGTTGAACGCGGCTCGCCGGGGACAGGCTCGCCCTACCGAAGTCCGACTGAGAATTGTTGTCCGCGAGCCAATTGCCATCGACGCGTGGCCGGACAGAAGCCTCACTCCACCGTCGTTGAGATTCACTATTTCAACGTCGCAGTCTGACTGCGCCTGGAGGCGTTCTTTGGTAGATCAATCCTGGAAGCTAACGCCGGAGCTTCGGTGGCCGGCGAGTGCTGCGCGGATTCTTGTTACCCTTCGAGGCGCTGCTCTGGGCCACGGAAGATGCGGGCACAAGTTTGGCCAGTGCCTGTTCCATCTCATCCACTTTGAATCCGCGCGGGCCGCGGTCGCCGCGATACGCGATGGTCCCCTCCGAATTCAGGATGAAGAGGCGATCGGGCAACGCATTGTAAGCCTTGGCCACCGTGTCCTCCATGTCATCGACCAAAACCGGGATCGTGAGTTTCAAATCCGCGGAACAAGTGCTGGCCACTTGCGTCCGCCGACCGAAAGTCGTCGGCTGCTCAATGCTCACGTGCCGTGCGGGTCGGAAACCATCCGAGGGATGTGCCTCGCGGACGTAAATCCAGTAGAAATCCGCGCGGTCTTTGAAGCAGTCATAGACCTCTTGCAAGCGCACGGCCTGCTGGACAAACGGGCCTCAGGTGTGCGAGCCGAAAATCAGCACCGTGGTCCGCTCTGGCGTCGACAAGTCGGTCTCGCGCCGGCTCCCGAGAGGTTTGGCTTTGACTTGAGGAGCTTTGGCGCCCACAGCGGGCGCAGGATCGTTGAGGCGTTCGCGGTTCGTGGCGGCCTGCCATTCTTCCGGTTGCAGGATTTCGTCGCCGTTCTCATCCGCTTTCTCGAAAAACTCGGACCATTCCTTCTGGGAAATCTTTCCATCCCCATTGGCATCGAGTTGCATCAATAGGCCCATGCCTCCGGCTGGCGGGCCAAAGTTCCCTCCTGGGCCGGGACCCAAACGCCCGCGGAGAGCGCCGGCTTCCTCCCGCGTGATAAAACCGTCGGCGTTGGCGTCCATGCGTTGGAACCCGCGTGGTTGACCGGGAAATTCGTCGCGCGAAATTTTGCCGTCCTTGTTGGCGTCGAAACCGCGCAATCGCTCCCAGGAATCCTGCAGCTGCGCCAGGAGAGGGGATACCAGGCTGAGACAAGGCAGTGCCAGCAGCACGAGCGCACGGACCAGAGCAGGGGCCAATTCCATTGCAGGCTTAGACGCTCGCCAGGGCGCATGAGTTACAGAGACGCGGGCAATCTCTTCCCTCAGTTATGGTAGTTACGGTGGGGCGAGGACTCCCGCCGAGCCAATGCCATCGAAGAAAGGCTCCGCAGGAGCGTTGCCCCACCGTCGTTAACTGAGGGGTTACTCCGATCGATTCCCTGTCACCGCATGAGTAACAGACTGGATAGCGGAAGAGATACAATTCGAGGGTCACGAACGGATTCCTCTTCCCCTTGAGCGACCAGAATTCCGAAAGGGGCATGGTAATGTGCTTTTTCGATGAAGGAGCGTAGTCCGTGAGTGTCCTGGAAATCGATTCGTCGGCGATACTTGACTTCGATTGGGATTCGCTGCTCGCCAACAGTTAGCACGAAGTCCACTTCGGGCTCAGCGCCTCGTTCTGGGAAATGGGCCACATCCAAGCCAATGATGGAACGGAGCAAGTAACCCGCGGCGCTTTCGGCAACCCGGCCTGCCAGGTCTGCCAGATGCGGGGCTGCGTTCAAGTCCTCGGGCGACAAGGGAATCTTTTCTTGAAGCCAGGCCGCCCGAAGTGTGTGGTCGCAAAGACAGATCTTGGACGCGCCCCGACGTCGCTTCAACCGCAGTTCGAGCGGCTCGACCAATCGGACCAGCAATGTGCCATCGAGGAACTTCAGATAGTTGAAGATTCTTTGCCAACCGATGTTGGCGTTCATCGCGCGCTTGATCTCCTCCAAATACAAGGTCTGCGACGGAGACTGTCCCACGTAGCGGCAAGCCAGTCGGAAGACTTCCTCCAGGAGGTGTTCGTCTCGCTTTTGGCCTTTCGGCCCCATGCGTAGGTCGTGCTGGATGGCGCGGCGTATGACCGTCTCGTTCAGGAAGTCCGCGACTTTTTCCCAGGTCATATCCGTGCGAACTTGAGCGACTGGATAGGCGCCGCGCTCTGAGAATGCTTTGAATGCGTCCCGGCGCAGACGCGCATGGGTTTCTCCAAATTCTCGAAGGCCTTCCCAAAAGCTCTTTTCCTTGAGCGGTCCCAGACCGTTGTGGGGCAAATAGGCTGGCGCATGGCCAAAGCCCCGCAATTCTGCAATTTCGCGCAGAAGCAGCGGCCCCATCTCGAAAGTCGTGATCCTTCCGGCAAGACTATCTCGCCCTGCTTCGATTCTCAGTGCGGAACTGCCGGTCACCAGAGCGCGCACGCGGCCAATATCCACCAGGTGTTTGAGTTGCGGCGCCCAATCCGCCAAATTCTGGACTTCGTCCAAGAATAATAGAGGCGGGCCGCCTTCGTTGGCGGCTTGGTTGAGGGTTTTGTGGAGGACATTCTTCGCGTACCAATCCACTAATTCAACGAGTGGCATCGCTAGCTTCTTCAATTCCGGCAGGTCGTCAAATTGCAGCCGAAGAATTCGGCTGGACGCAGTGCCATCCGCCAGGAGCTTTTGAATAACTTGGACCAGCAGCGTCGTCTTCCCGATTTGGCGGGGACCTCGCAGCACCGTAGCCGGTGTCATGCCTTTGAGCAGGCTCTCCAAAACGGGGTCAAACGCCCAACGGCGAAATGGAGGCACGTCCGAGATTGCTTCCCCGCGCCACCAGGGATTGGCGTTGCGGATGAGCACTTCCAAACCGCTAGTGATGTGTCTCACAAATGGCTGGAGTTATGCCGCAAGGGATTTTGGCCTCCCGCGAGGCGCGAGCGACGCGCATACCCCTGGTGGGTCTGTAAGGCGCGAGCAACGAAGCGGGAGGCCAAAAGACCTGCGGCCCGAAGGGTTGCGCCGAAAACGGTCTGGGGCTGCGTTGCTCCTCGGTCGCAGAGCACTGGGGCTATGCTCCCTCGTCGCGCCTTGCCCCAGGCCGTTTTGGGCGCAACATAACTCCAGCCATTTGTGAGACACATCACTAGTCAGAAGCTGGAACAGACTCAATTGTTTCATGAGTGCTTTGAACTCCTCAGCGGCAGGAATTCATTTCCTCGTTAGGTTCTGGATCAATGCTTGCCACAGCAGAAGACCAATATTGCCCGGTGTCGATTGGAACTGCCAGCAAAAGCGAGTGTGCCAAGTCAAATGAGAATTGCTGAGTGCGGTCACTTCCCGAAGGCCCAGAGATGGTTCGCGGTCCGCACGTAGAGTTTGTGGTCGGCGATGGCAGGCGTGGCCATGAGGCGTTCGCCCAGATCGTTTCGGGCAAGCACCTGTAACGTGTCGCTGGCTTTCATGACGCTCACGGTGCCGCGCGTGGAGGCGAAATAGATTTTTCCATCCGCGCAGATGGGGGAAGCGTAGTATTCACCGTCGGCGCCGAGGCGTTCTTGTTCGAAGAGGATTCTCCCGGTCTTGGCCTCGAAACACGTCACGCGGCCACCGTCCTGGACCGCGTAAATCCGCCCACGGAAGAACAATGGGGAAGGAACTGTCGCGATGCCCCGCTTCTGTTTCCAAACGACATGAGAGTCCGTCAAGTCACCGCTCCCCGGGGCACGCACGGCGAAAATCCCATGATCGCCTTTGGCGATGAACGCCAGGGCGGCATTCCACTCCTGCTCGGTCACGATGTCGTCGTGGTCGGTGTCTGTTGCGTCGAAGATGGCCTTGTTGCCGAGCAAGCCCTTCCCTTCCGCGCGCGCGATCTTGCGGTCGCCGTTGGGATCCATGTCCGCGAGCATTTGCGGGAACGGCGGCATGTTGTTGCCGCCGAAACTGCGGGATGCCGCGAAAAGCTGGCCATCGCCAATGATCGGCGTTGGGCACACGCTCACGGCTTCCAGGCCGCCGGTCCACCACCGTTCCTGGCCGTCCTTGATGCCATAGCCCACGACCCGAACGCTGCCCGCGACCACGATCTCTTCGTCCTGGCCATGTTTCCACAAGATGGGCGTCGCATAACTGCTGGCGAAGTCGGGGCGTGGCGTTTCCCAAACGGTCCGGCCATTGCGCGGATTCACGGCGAGCAGAGAGGATTTTCCATGCTCTTGATCGCGATTGATGACCAATCGTCCCTGGATCAACGCGGGCGAGGTGCCACTCCCATTCGAAAGCGTGACGAGCGGCAGCGGCTTCCGCCACTGTTCGCGTCCCGCGAAGTCATAAGCGAGCAGACCGTAGGAGCCAAAATAAACATAGACGCGCCGGCCATCGGTCGCGGGGGTGGCCGAAGCGGGACTGCTGACGGGATTGATCTCTTCGATCTTCTCCGCCGGGGCCGCCTGTTCCCAGAGCTTCTTCCCGTCGCTTCGGCGAAGGCCGACCGTCATGAGTTTGCCGTTCTCGAAAGCAGTGAGAAAAATCCGGTCGTTCCAAACGCAGGGCGAAGACCAGCCTGGCGGCACTGCGGTTTTCCAAAGCAGATTCGTGGCCGGCCCAAAGACGACGGGCGGTTTGTCGGATTCAGAAACGCCTGAGCAATTTGGCCCGCGGAATTGCGGCCAGGCGACCGCTGCGGAAACCCCGTGAGCTTGGAGTAGGGTGAGAACGACGAGGCAAAACTTGAGTTTCATGGCGAGCGTGAGCAACTGGATTCAGATTCCTAAATCCGCTGCGAAGTCGGCTGGCAGCGAAGTAATCTCCCTTTGCCTGACGCGTCAACTCTGATTCAATCGCGCGCGCTGCCTATGAGAAGATTGATTTGCTTATTCGTGCTGGTTTTGCTGCGACCGATCAGCCTCCACGCCCAATCCTCCCCTCCGTACGAAACCGTCGGCTATTCCAGCTCGAATCGCGTCGTGCTGCCCGTCAGTCAAATCCTGACGCCGGCCGGAAAACAAATCGAACTCCCGGAGATGCGCCCTCAAGCGCTCGCTCTGAGTCCGGATGGGCGCCTGCTGGTGACCTCCGGCAAAACGCACGAGATTGTCGTGCTGGATCCGGCGACCGGCGCCATTCGCCAACGCGTTCCGTTGCCTTCCGAGCAAGCGGGCGAGCCGAGGCCCGGCGTTGTTTCCACGCACATCCTGCAGCCGGACAAAGAAGGCCAGGTGAGTTACACGGGACTGATCTTCTCGCCGGACGGAACGCGCGTTTATCTCTCCAATGTCAACGGCAGCGTCAAAGTGTTCGCGGTCGCAAAGGACGGCAAAGTGAGCGGACTTTTCTCGATTCTGCTGCCTGGAACCGGCCTTCCCCGCCGGACGAACGAAATTCCCTCGGGCCTGGCGCTGTCCCCCGATGCGAAGCGCCTGTACGTGGTTCTCAATTTGTCCAATCGCCTTCTGGAACTGGATCTGGAAAGCCGAAAGCCGGTCCGATTCTTCGACGTGGGCGTGGCGCCCTACGACGTCACGCTCGTGGGCCGCAAAGCTTACGTCAGCAATTGGGGAGGCCGCCGTCCGGACGCCGAGAGCGTCACCGGCCCGGCCGGGCGCGGCACGCTGGTCCGTGTCGATCCCAGACGGCACATCGCGAACGAAGGATCAGTCTCGTTAATCGATTTGGAATCGGGCCGAGTGGTTAAGGAGATTCTCCTGGGTCTGCATTCCTCCGCACTGGCGCTGACGCCAAACCGCAGGCATTTGGTCGTTGCCAACGCCGCCAGCGACACCGTCAGCGTCATCGACACGCGCAGCGACAAGGTCGTTGAAACTATTTCGCTGCGCTGGCAGCCGAAGGATTATTTTGGGGCCAGCCCGAACGCGCTGGCCTTCGATGCATCGGGCAGAACGCTCTACGTCTGTAACGGCACGCAGAACGCCGTGGCGGTGGTTTCATTTCGGCCTGGCCGATCGAAATTGCTCGGCTTGATTCCGGTCGGCTGGTTTCCCGGCGCGATCGTCTGGGACGGCCCACGCAAGATGCTTCACGTTGCCAATATCAAAGGCATTGGTTCCGGCCGCCGCACGCTCCCGAACGAGCCGGTGAAGTTCAACTCCCACCAATACCTGGGAACCGTGTCTCTTGTGCCGGTGCCCAACCGCAATCAGCTCGTTCAACATACCCGAACCGTCCTGGCCAACTGCCGGCGTGAAATGATTGAAGCCGCACAGTTGCCGCCTCGGCCCAATCAACCGCCGCGTCCGGTTCCCGAAAGGGCAGGGGAGCCGTCGGTTTTCAAGCACGTGGTCTATATCATCAAAGAAAACCGGACGTACGATCAGGTGCTGGGCGACGTGAAAGCAGGCAACGGCGATCCGAGTCTTTGCATCTTTGGCGAGCAGATCACGCCGAACCAGCACAAGATGGTTCGCGAATTCGTGCTCCTGGACAACACGTATTGCTCGGGAATTCTGAGCGCGGACGGCCATCAATGGGCGACCACCGGCATCACGACCGATTACATGGAGAAATCCTTCGCGGGTTTCCCCCGCAGTTACCCGGACGGGATGGAGGATGATGACGTGGACGCGCTGGCGTATTCGCCCGGCGGCTTCATCTGGGACAACGCGCTCGAGCACGGTAAAACGATCCGGGATTACGGCGAGTTCGCCATTGCCGTCACCGGCTGGAAAGACCCGCAACGCAAGCCGGCGCCCGGTTTCATCGATTTTTACAACGACTTTACGAAACAGACGGGCCTGACGGTCATGCGCAGCCGACCCGCCATCGAATCGCTGCGGCCGCATTTGAACATGGAAACGGTGGGCTGGTCGATGGACGTTCCGGATGTGTTTCGCGCGGCGCAATTCATCAAGGAGTTCAAGGAATACGAGCGCACCGGCAATTTCCCGAATCTCGTCATCATCTGCCTGCCGAACGATCACACTTCCGGAACCAAACCGAAAATGCCGACGCCCGCCGCGCACGTCGCGGACAACGACCTGGCCTTTGGCCAGATCGTGGAAGCGATCAGCCACAGCCGGTTCTGGAAGGAGACGTGCATCTTCGCCATTGAGGACGATCCGCAGGGCGGTTGGGATCATGTCAGCGGCTACCGCACGACCGCTTACGTCATCAGCCCGTACACGAAACGCGGCGCGGTGGTCAGCACGCAATACAATCAGCCAGGGATGCTGCGGACGATGGAACTCATTCTCGGTTTGCCGCCGATGAATCAGATGGACGCGGCGGCGACGCCGATGAGCGACTGTTTTACGATGACCCCGGATTTCACTCCGTTCAAGGCGGTGCCGAACAATATTCCGCTCGATCAATTGAATCCGGAGCGTCAGGCGATCAAGGATCCGGTGCAACGCCGATACGCCGAGCTTTCACAGCGTCTGCCGCTCGATCAAATCGACAAGTGCCCGGAAGATTTGCTGAACCGAATCCTTTGGTTCGCGCAGAAGGGCCATGCGCCCTATCCGGCGTGGGCGATCTTGCCGACGAGCAAACGTGTGGATCGGGACTGAAGGCGCTCAGCAACGGAGAGCCGTTCAAGGAGCATGACACGGCTCCACCGGCGCTCTGAAAACCAAGGTCATTCTTCGTTCTGGGTAGGGCGAGCCTGTCCCCAGCGAGCCGATCTACGTGCGTGGAGCACGTCCAGACCGGCTCGCCGGGACAGGCTCGCCCTACCTTGTTCATGGGCCGAGTGCAGATCTGCGGGTACCGGTGCAATTCGGGCTTGCGTGTTTCGTGGTTGTGCATCCGATCCAGACGGCACACTGTTCCCAAAGTCCAAAGTCCACAGTCCCAAAAATGTGATTGTCAATTGTTCCCGCCGCTCTTGAAATGAACTCATGCCACGCCCTTTCTCCGCGCTTGTCCTGGTTGCTTTGTGTGCCTGCCTGGTCTCCACACCGCGCTTGGCGGAAGCGGCTGCACGACCGAACATCGTCCTCATCATGGCGGATGACATGGGGTTCTCGGACATCGGCTGTTACGGCGGAGAAATCGCCACGCCCAATCTCGACCGGCTCGCTGCCGGCGGGCTTCGGTTCACGCAATTCTACAACACCGCACGATGTTGTCCGACGCGCGCGGCCCTGTTGACCGGGCTTTATCCGCATCAGGCCGGCATTGGCCACATGGTGCAGAATCGGGGAAGTCCCGCTTACCAGGGCTATCTTAACGACCGTTGTGTCACGATCGCGGAAGCGCTGCGACACGGGGGTTACCAGACCTTCATGTCCGGCAAGTGGCACGTCGGCGAGAATCGTCCCCACTGGCCGGTGGACCGCGGGTTCGAGCGATCGTACGCGCTCATCAGCGGCGGGAGCAGTTACTTCCAATTGGACGAGGGCCGCAAAATGGCCATCGACGACCAGCCGCACACCCCGCCCTCGGAGAATTTCTACCTGACCGACGCGATTGCGGACAACGCGGTCCGGTTCATCGCGGACTCCGGGTCGCGAGCGAATCCGTTTTTTCTCTACGTCGCTTTCACGGCGCCGCACTGGCCGCTGCACGCGCTGCCCGAAGACATTGAGAAATATCGCGGGAAATATCTGATCGGCTGGGACGAGCTGCGCAAGCAACGCCTCGAACGGATGATCCAGCTCGGCCTCGTGGACCGCCGCTGGCCGCTGACGCCGCGCGACAAGGACGTCCCACCATGGGAGGAAGTGAAGGACAAAGACGCGTGGGATTTGCGGATGGCGGTTTATGCCGCGCAGATCGACCGGATGGATCAAGGCATCGGGCGAATCCTCGCCGAGCTCCAGAAGACCGGTCGTTTCGAGAATACCTTGATACTTTTTCTCGCGGACAACGGCGGTTGCGCGGAGAAGATCGATCGAGGCGCGCCCGGAGCACTCCCCGGCACACGAGAATCATTTCTCAGCTACGGGCCGCCTTGGGCCAACGCAAGCAACACGCCTTTTCGCCTCTACAAACACTGGGTCCACGAAGGGGGCATCTCGACGCCTCTGATCGCGCATTGGCCCGGTGTGATCAAGAAATCCGGACTGACTCATGAACCGGGGCATTTGATCGACCTGATGGCGACCTGCCTGGACGTCGCGCGCATTCGTTATCCGAAAACTTTCCAAGCACGCGAAATCGTCCCATTGGAAGGAAAGAGCCTCGTCCCGATTCTGCGAGGCCGCTCGCGGATCAGCCGGGATGCCATTTACTGGGAGCACGAAGGCAATCGCGCGGTGCGTGAGGGCAAATGGAAACTGGTCGCCCAACATAAACGCGACTGGGAACTGTACGACTTGGAAGCGGATCGAAGTGAACTGAACAATCTGGCGCCGGCTCTTCCCGCGAAAGTGAAATCGCTCGCAGCCAAATACGAAAGGTGGGCGGCGCGCGCTGGCGTGCAACCGTGGGATCAAATCCGAACCAGGTCCACAGCCGATCCAATGCTCCCGACGAAGATTGACCTGGCGAGCCGGGCCAAAATCTTCGCTTCACACGCGACGCCAGGCGACGAGTTCAAGATCGAGAATGCCATCGACGGCAATCCGGAAACCAAGTGGGTCGGCGAAGCGCACCCGCTCAGTTTTCAGCCGGCGAATATCGTGATCCAATTCAACGAGCCGCAAACCGTTCAACGCCTGGTGCTGCTTTCCACGATCTTCCGAGATCGGCTGGCATTGAAGGATTTTGAGGTTTACGCGTGGGTGAATACGAATTGGGCAGGGGCCACACCGGTGGCCATTGTGAAAGGCACGACCAACGTGAGCACGGTCGTCGATTTTCCTCCCGTGAAGGCGAGCCGGCTCCGCGTTCGCATCCGCGACACCTGGCGCGAGGATCATTCGTATCCGAGGCTGCACGAGATTGAGGTTTATGCCAGCCCGCCTGGCACAGTGGCTGGGGTCCGCAAAGATTCACCCATCGCAGACGAGAAAGGCTCCGAACGGTTCGTCCTTCGCCGCGCGTTGGGTGAGAAATACGTGGCGCCGGGCGTGAAGTTCGATGAAGCCAAAGGTTACCTGCATTACGTCCGCGCGTTCCTGGACACGATGATCGCCGAAGGGACCGACCGCTACGGCAAGTTTCACAGCCCGATGTTCGCTTCGCTGCTCGACATGGAAACTCATCGCATTCCCGATGACATTCCCGCGAATATCGAAGGCCAGCGTTATTCGGATCGCTCGCTGCGCGGTGGGAACCTGATGCACGACATCATGCTGCTCCGGGCGTGCGAATGGGCGAGCGAACTGTGCGGCGATTCCAAATATCGAAACGCGGCGACCGATTATCTGAAATTCTTCCTGAGCAACTGTCCGCAGCCTACGGGACTCTTTCCCTGGGGCGAGCACGCGTATTGGGATTTCTTTCAGGAGAAGCCGGGTCATCCGACGCATGAATTCCTTGGCGGCATTCCCGCGGCGTTCTGGGATAGCGTTTGGTCGCTCGGTCCGGAGGCGATTCGGCGCGAAGCGGATGGCTTGCTCAATCACGTCGGTGATCTCGAATCTTTTCACTTCGATCGCCACGCCGATTTGTTCAAAGCGCTGCCGAGCCCGCGCCCGAAGAATCTCGGCGGAATGGATTTTCCCAGGCACGGCGGCTTTTACATCAGTTTATGGGCCTTCGCCTACTCCAAGACAAGCGATCCCAAATACCTGGAGTGGTGTCGGCGGATGATCGATCACCATTGGAGCGCGCGTGACCGGGGGACGGGAATTCTTCCGAGCACCACGCGCGGCAGCCAGGCCGGCACGGCCACGGTGGAATCCACTTTGAGCCTTGCGGTAAGTCTTCTGGAATCGGCCACGCTTCTGCCGCCCGGCGAGGTGAGGGAGCGCTTCGTCAGCGCGGGCAAGGCTTATGCGGAAAGCGTGCTTGGTCTGCCGCACAAACTTAAGGAAGGGAAGTTTCTGGCTGGCTTTCCCATGAAAACCGATCCGGGACAAAAACCCGATTACTCCGAGCCTTACCGTTACGGATACGGTGGCGGTTTCACGGCGGACAACATTGGCCTGATTCTGGCGTTGCACCGGTTGACCGGCGATGCGCGTTCGCTTCGTTTGGCTGAGGATTGCGCGAGCCATTACGCGACGCACGAACCTCCCCCACCTCACGAAATCGTCCGCGCGCACGTTTATGCCAGCATCCTGGGTTTGTTCACGGACCTTTATGCGCTTCAAAGGAAGCCCCAACACCTGGCGCAAGCCGAGCGTTACGCGCGACTGGCCATCGAGCGGCTTTTCCACAAGGGCCTGTTTCGTGGCGCCACGTCGGTCGATCACTACGAGGGCGATTTGATGGTGGGGAATCTGGCCTACAACCTCCTTTGGCTGCACGCGGTGAAACAGAATCCCGGCGTTTGGGTCGCGCCGAACTATTTCAATCGCTGAGCGGACGCACCTATTCTTCATCTGATGGACGCGCCTATGCCCCATCGAACAGCGACAATTTCCGGCTTTGCGTTTCAGATGGGGAGCGCACGCGCCTCGCGTGCCGTGGTCGGCGCCTCGCCGACTACCTGCGCGCGTCGGAGGACGTCATCATTCGGTGAGTGCTCGAAGCGTCCAGCTCGACCGGCGAGGCGCCGGTCGGAACACGCGAGGGCGCGCGTGCTCCCCAATACCGACCGAATGTAGCGGTTCACTCTGGTTATGGACTTGAACATCCATCCTCCGCTGCCGAAGCGAAAAGATTTTCGCCTCGGCATCATTGGCAGCGGTTTCATCGTAAATGACTGTCACCTTGTGGCCTATCGGAAGGCCGGGTTCAATCCGGTGGCGATTGCAGCCCGGACGCGCAGCCGCGCCGAGCCAGTCGCCCAGCGCCATGGCGTTCCCAAAGTCTGTGCCAGTCCGGAGGAACTCCTGGACGATCCGAGCATCGAAGTGCTCGACATCGCCGTGCCGCCCATGCACCAGGTTGATTTCATCAAAGCCGCCTGCGAGCGGAGGACGGTCAAAGGGATCCTGGCTCAAAAGCCTCTTGGGGTGAACTACGCCGAGGCGGTGGCGGCCGTTGAAGCTTGCGAGAAGGCCGGCATCGTTCTCGCCGTGAACCAAAACATGCGCTACGACCAATCCGTCCGCGCCGCCAAGACGTTGCTCGAAAACGGCACGCTTGGCGAACCGGTGTTCGCGACGATCGATATGCGCGGCATCCCGCACTGGATGCCCTGGCAAAAGGAACTGGGTTGGCTGACGCTTCGCATCATGTCGATCCATCACCTCGATGCGTTTCGTTATTGGTTTGGCAATCCGGAGGGCATCTATTGCAGCGTCCGCACGGATCCGCGCACAAGTTTCCCGCACACCGACGGCATTTGTTCCTACATCCTCGACTACACGAGCGGCCTGCGCTGCGTGGGCATCGACGACACCTGGACCGGCCCCGCAAAGGAAGGGTGCCCTGCCGACATTCGCATCCAATGGCGGATCGAGGGCACGAACGGCCTGGCCATCGGCGACATCGGCTGGTGCCGCGATCCGTACACGGCGCCTTCAACAATTCGATATGCGACCAAAGGCGACTACGAGTTTCACCAACCGCGCTGGACCGAAAGCTGGTTCCCGGACGCCTTCATCGGCACCATGGCCCAGTTGCTGATTGCTTTGGAGACGGGAAACGAGCCCGCGATCAGCGGACGTGACAATCTGAAGACCATGGCGCTGGTCGAAGCGGCCTACGTGAGCGATCGGGACAAATGCAGAATCCTTTTGGATGACATGATTCGCCTACAAACCGGGGAGACCAGCGAACGCGTGTCCTGGAGACTTCCGGAAACCCAGCCTCCCACATTCCTGAGATGGGTTCGCCAGTGGCTTCCTTCGGGATCGGACAAGACAGCTCCGGAACGTTCGAGCAACCTCACACCGCGGGTGCAGCAAGTCCTGGAGATGGCTCGCAAGGAAGCGGAACGTTTCAACCACAATTTCATTGGGACTGAGCACGTGTTACTCGGCCTGATCAAGCTTGGCCAAGGCGTCGCGGTGAACGTGCTGCGGCAAGCCGGACTGGATCTCGAAAAGGTTAGAACCGAAGTTGAGGCACTGGTGGGAACAGGTCCGGACCAGAAGACGGTCGGAAGCATCCCTTACACTCCCCGTGTCAAAAAAGTGCTGTCGTTGGCCGCGAAAGAGGCCAAAGCGCTCCATCACACTTACGTTGGAACCGAGCATCTCTTGCTCGGACTTCTGGCCGAAGGGGACGGCGTTGCCGCTCGGGTTCTGCAAAACATGGGCGTGGACACGGACCAAACGCGGAAGAGAATCCTTTTGGAACTGGACCCCAATTTCCCTGACGCCGACGACAAGCCATGAAATGAAATGAAATCCGTCCGTCCTAAAGATTTCTTTCCAACTGGAGCAAACGGAGAAAACAGAGGCCAATGACTATGCTGGAACTCAAACTCAAGCGAAGGAAAATTGCGCTGGGAATCGTTGCTCTGTGCGCGGTCTGCCTTCTTTGGTTGATCGCGAGACGGAACTCACCGCGGCCTGAGGACACTGCCGCGTCTGATCCGACCGCGGCCATCAAGATTGAAACAAACTCGACCGCCTCGACTAATTCCATGGCCGCCGCCGAGGTGAGCTCCGCCGAGGTTCAATTCAGACAGGCAAAACTTCATCTGGAAGGGAAAGGTGTGCCTCAGAATTTTGCCGAAGCCCGGAAAGGGTTCCAGAAAGCCGCGGAGCAAGGGCACGCGGAAGCTCAGTTTGAGCTGGCTCAAATGTGTTCTTCGGGGCGCGGCGGTCCGCAGAGTTTTTCCGAGGCTGTTCCCTGGCTCTTGAAAGCGGCGCGGCAAGGTCACGCCGGTGCGCAAAATGATTTGGGGGTCTGCTACGACAAAGGGCAAGGTGTTCGCCAGGATTTCGCCGATGCGGTCGCATGGTATCGAAAGGCCGCCGAGCAGGGATACGTCCACGCCCAATTCAATCTGGCCGTTATGTACGCGCAAGGCACGGGCATTGGCCGCGATGAACGGGAGGCGCTCTCGTGGTTCAGGAAAGCGGCGGATCAAAATCACCCGCGCGCTCAGCGCGCGCTGGCGGTCGCGCTGACCCAAGGCCAGGGCGTGGCGCGCGATCTGGCTGGGGCTTTGCAATGGGAGCGGAAGGCTGCGGAGCTCGGATTGGCCGATGCGCAATTTGGTCTGGGAGCACGATATAGCGCGGGCGAGGGCCTCGCTCAGAACAAATCCGAGGCGCTTAACTGGTATCGCAAGGCGGCTCAGCAAGGACATGCGCTTGCACAGATGGCGCTGGGGGATGCTTGCGCCAAGGGCGATGGGGCGGCGCAGGATTTCGCGGAAGCATTCCTCTGGTATCACAAAGCAGCCGACCAGGGTTGGCCGGAGGCTCAGGCGCGGCTCGGTGCGATGTACGAACGGGGCGAAGGTGTCGCCCGCAGTGTCCCGGAAGCCATCGTTTGGTATCGGAATGCCGCCGAGCAAAACTCCCTGGCAGCTCTGGAGTCGCTGGGCCTCCTTTATGCAGAAGGCCGCGGTGTTGGGACGAACTACGCGGCCGCGCTCGGATGGTTTCGGCGCGCCTCGGACCTCGGTTCCGTTTCGGCCCAAGTTGGACTCGCGAAAATGTTATCGCGCGGTCAGGGAACCCCCACGAATCACCTGGCCGCGGTTCGTTTGTTGCGCCCTCCCGTCGAAAAAGGAAATCGTGAGGCGTTCACGGCTTTGCAGGAAATAGCCGAACAACGTGTGGCGCTGGCGCAAAACGCGCTCGCGGAATTGCGGAAGGACGGAACGGGCACGCCGCAAAATCTGGCCGAGGCGCTCGCCGGGTTTCAGAAGGCGGCTGCGTTGGGCCTGGACGAAGCGCAAAACAATTTGGGCCTGCTCTATTTTCAAGGCGAAGGCGTGCCGCAGGATTTGTCCCAGGCCTTCGCGTGGTTTCAACGTGCCGCTGCCCAGGGCCATGCCTCAGCGCAAGCCAACCTCGGCTTGATGTTCTATTTCGGGAAAGGGGTCGCGAAGGATCTGGCGCAGGCCGCCGCGTGGTCGCGCCGCGCGGCGGAGCAAGATCACCCGACCGGACAAAACCAATTTGGCCAGATGTGCTGGAAAGGGCAGGGGACCGATCGCGATTTGATCGCGGCTTACCAATGGATCAGTCTGGCGGCGTCACAAACTCACGCTGAAGCGATGGCGAGTTTGCCTGATCTGGGAAAGGAATTGACCGCCGCACAAATTACAGAAGGCGAGCGTCGCGCCTCGGAATTCGTCACCGCGCAGTGGAAAAGAAAGCTGGCCCCGCTCATTCCGGCACGCAGTTCCGAGGCCCGGGCCTTGCAGCTTGACCTCACGCCGCATTACAACGCAGCGTTGACCGAAAGCTGGCTCGAAGGCGCGGAACGAAACGATCTCCAGAGTTTGCCTCAAGGCCTGGTGAACTTCGCGGGAATCGCTTTCGATGTCCGCGGTTTGATGCAACTGGCCCGTGATGTCCCGGACGATCCAGCCAGGTCTCTGCCCGGTGACAAGAGTGTGCGCGTCAAATTGCGGTCCAGGACGCCGGAATATCCAGCGCGTGTGACCGGAATCCGCGTCGATCAGCAGTGCAAGACGCTCCATTTCCTGCACGCCTGCGCGTACTCAACCACAAATGGCGCAACCGTCGGCGCCTTCCGAATCCACTTCGCCGATGGCCGTGAAGCGGAAGTTCCCATCGTGTATGGCCGGGACGTCCGGGATTGGTGGAATTACGCGAACCGCGTCCCTCAACCCGGCGATGCGCCCGTTGTGTGGGAAGGCGTCAATCCGGCGATGATCCGCCACGGGGGCGTGCGCTCCGTGCAACTGTTCAAGACCATGTGGACGAACTCGACGCCGCTGGTCGCTGTGACACGCATTGATTACGAATCGAAGCTGGCCGGCGCGGCGCCGTTTCTGGTGGCGATCACTGCCGAGCCCTTCACGTTGTTCTCAACTCAAGTGAGGCCGGGCCCGTAGGGCAGGCTTCCAGCCTGCCCCGAAATGCCGCAGAGGAATTATTGTCGCGCTCCAGCGCCGGACGAATGTGGATTTCCAGACATAGAGAGCGTGTTTTGAAAATGTAGCCACCGATGTGAAGAGCCGGAACCGCCATCAGATTCTCGGGGAAATCCGCCTCCTCACGTTGGCGGCTACGGGCATTTCACGGTTTTCCAAACACGCTCTCAGGCAGGCAAGATGCCTGCCCTGCTTGGCGATTGCTACCGCTGCACGCGAGCGCCGCCGCCGGACATGAGTTTTTCCACTTCGGCCAGCGAGGCCATGGAAGTGTCGCCCGGAGTCGTCATGGCCAGCGCGCCGTGCGCCGCGCCATATTCGACTGCCTTTTGCGGATCACCCGTCGTCATGAACCCATAGAGGAGGCCGGAAGCGAAACTGTCCCCGCCCCCGACGCGGTCCAGAATCTCCAGGTCGGCGCGGTTCGTGGCTTCGTAGAATTTTCCGCCCGCCCAGCAGATGGCGCCCCAGTCGTTGCGCGTGGCCGATTTGACGGCTCGCAGCGTGGTGGCGGTGGCTTTGAAATTCGTGAACTCCCGCACCACCTTCTCGATCATCTTCTTGAAAGCCGTGACATCGATAGTGGAAATGTTTTCGTCCACGCCCTCCACCTCGAATCCAAGGCACGCAGTGAAATCCTCTTCGTTGCCAATCATCACGTCCACATGCCTGGCGATGCGGCGATTGACCTCCTGGGCTTTTTTGTGGCCGCCGATCGATTTCCAAAGAGAAGGCCGGTAGTTCAGGTCATAGGAAACGATGGTTCCGTGCTTCTTGGCCGCTTGCACGGCTTCCTCCACCAACGCGGCCGTGGTCTCCGACAGCGCCGCGAAAATCCCGCCTGTGTGGAACCAGCGCACGCCTTGCTTGCCGAAGATGTCGTCCCAATTGAAATCGCCGGGCTTGAGTTGCGAAGCGGCGGTGTTGCCCCGATCCGGAACGCCGACGGCGCCTCGGATGCCAAAGCCACGCTCCGTGAAATTCAGTCCGTTCCGCACCGAGCGTCCGACGCCGTCGTAGCTTCTCCATTTGACGAACGTCGTATCGACTCCGCCCTGAAGAATGAAATCTTCGATGAGGCGTCCCACCTCGTTATCAGCGAATGCGGTGCAGACGGCTGTCCGCATTCCAAAACAGCGGCGCAAGCCCCGCGCGACATTGTACTCCCCGCCCCCCTCCCAGGCTTTGAATTCGCGGGCCGTTCGAACGCGGCCTTCGCCGGGATCGAGCCGGAGCATGATTTCTCCCAGCGCGATCATGTCGTATGTGCAGGAAGCGGACGATTTGATTTCAAGAATTGCCATGGGCGTGTTTATTAGATGGAGCGGTCTGGAAAGCAAACGAAAATTCCCAATCCCCAACCCTGGCCAAAGTCATTTAGATTTAACTAAATTAGTTAT
>VHCZ01000040.1 GCA_016871535.1 Verrucomicrobiota bacterium | reverse complement strand
TACTCCGATACCCCGACACTCCGGCACTCCAGCACTCCCTGACTCGATCACTGCCCCTGCCCGTCCGCGCCCGTGCCGTCGAGGTCGATGAGGATGTCGCGCGGCTCGGCGCCTTTGCTGGGACCGACGATGCCGCGATTCTCCAACTCGTCCATGATCCGCGCGGCCCGCGTGTAACCCAGCCGCAACCGGCGCTGCAAAAGTGACACGCTCGCCTTCTGCTCGCTGCGGATGACTTCGATGCATTGCTGGATGAGATCCTCGTCCTCGTCGCAGCCTTCGTTCTCCTCCAGGCTGTTGACCGGTTTGGAAAGCTGCTCGTGGATTTCCACTTCGTAGCTCGGCTTCCCTTGCTTGGCGATGAAATCGACGATCTGCTGAATCTCGTGATCGGTGATGAGCGCGCCTTGGGCGCGCGTCAACTTCGCCGAGCCGGGCGGCAAATAAAGCATGTCCCCCTTGCCGAGAAGTTTGTCCGCGCCCATGGCGTCGAGAATGGTGCGTGAGTCCACTTTGGCCGCGACCTGAAATGCGATGCGCGCGGGGATGTTCGCTTTGATCACGCCGGTGATCACATCGACGCTGGGCCGTTGCGTCGCCACGATGCAATGAATGCCCGCCGCGCGCGCCATTTGCGTGATGCGGGCGATGGCCATTTCGACATCCGCCGGCGCGACCAACATCAAATCCGCCAGCTCGTCGATGATCACGACGATGTAGCTGAGCTTCTCCGGAATCACGATGTCCTCTTCGCGCGGCACCACGATTTCCTCGTCCACTTCGACGGCGAAACCTTCCGCGCCCGCTTCGACTTTTTCTTTGCGCACGGTCAAGGGCAGCTCGGGTTCGGGCGGCGGGATGGGTTTGTTCTTGGGGCGTTCGTTGAACGATTTGATGTTGCGCACACCGACGCGGGCGAAAATCTGGTAGCGCTTTTCCATTTCGTTCACGACCCAGCGCAGCGCCAGGATCACTTTCTTGGGATCGGTCACGACGGGCACGACCAGGTGCGGGAGCGCGTTGTATTGCTGAAGCTCGACCACTTTCGGGTCGATCATCACGAAGCGGAGTTGATCGGGCGAAAAGCGGTACAGGAGCGACGCGATGATTGCGTTGATGCAAACCGATTTGCCGGAGCCCGTGCTGCCCGCGATCAGCAAATGCGGCATTTCCGAAAGGTCCGTGACGATGGGATTGCCATAAACGTCTTTGCCCAGCGCCAGCGGCACGCGCGCCTTGGTCTTCTGCCACTCCTCTGATTCCAGCAGGTCGCGCATGATGACTTTGGTCTTGATCGCGTTGGGCACTTCGACGCCGACGGAGCTTTTGCCTGGCACCGGCGCGAGGATGTGAATGCGCTCGGCTTTGAGCGCGGCGGCGATGTTGTTGCTCAGGGCCGTGATGCGCTCCAGGCGCACGCCGGGCGCGGGGTGCAACTCGTAACGCGTGATCGTCGGGCCTTTGGTGATGTCGCCGAGCGAGACTTCGATGTCGAATTGCGCGAGCGTGTTCTGCATGAGCTTCGCGTTCGCCATGAGTTCTTCTTTGGACTCGGTCGGCTTGATCGTGATGTCCGGCTCGTTCAGCAGGTTGATCGGCGGCAACTGGTAATTGCCGATCATGGGCGCGGAAGCGACGGCAATGGCCTTCGATTTCTTCGGCTTCGGTCTGGCGGCGGCGCCGGATAAATCCCGGATGCTGGGAGCGGGCCCTTCCGGAGCGGGCTTGGGCGAAGGTTCGGAGGGCGAATCTTTGGCGGCGGGATCTTGGTTTTTGGGAGCGGCTGGCTTGCCCAGAATATCGGCGGCGGTGGCGGCGGCGATTTCTTTGGCCGTGATCACCTCCCCTTCCTCCAGCGGAGGCTCGACGATGCGTTCGGGTTCAGGCGGCGGTGCTTTGCGCGCCTTGGCTTGCGGCTGCGGGACGCTGAGATCGCGCACTGTAGGTTCGGGAACCGGCTGGAGATCGGCGCCCAGCCCGGTAGGACCGGCTTGTTCTTCGAGCTTCCTGGCTTGTTTTTGCAGTTCGCGGACGCGCTTCTCCAGCGCCTTTTCTTCGGCGCCAAACGGATCGACGGCGGCGAGCGCGGCGGCGCGCCGTTCCCAAAGGTCCCGCAACCACTCGCCAAGCTGCAGATTGGTCAGGTAAAGCAGGCTCATTAAATAAAGCGTCGAAAACACAATCGTCGCTCCGACCGTCCCGAAGTGGCGAAAGATCAGTTCGTTCATCCCCCAACCGATCAACCCACCGGCGCTGCCCGCGTCCTGGACGATTTTCAAATCGAGCGTTTTGACCAGCGCTTCCGAATGCACCGCCAGCACCCCCATGAACGCGACCAGCAACAACGCGGCCCACACGATGCGATGCCGAAGATACGCCAGGAAGTTGATGAAACTGGTCAATCCGAATCCCAGGAACAGCACGGGCAACAGGTAAGCCGCCGCGCCGAACACCCTGAAACTTCCGTAAGCCAGATACGCGCCCACCGAACCGACCCAGTTGTACTTGTACTCATTGGGGGAGCTGGTGTAGAACGCGAGATCATTGCGGTCGTAGGAGAAGAGCGCTATGCCCAGCAACGCCGCGAAGGCCAGCAGGATAAGGCCGACAACGTCGCTGAAGCCTTGCGGCTCGCGAGTCTCGGTTTTTGCAGTGCGCGCCACGTTCGCAGCGTAAGACAAGCCCTCGAATTGACAACGAAATTTGAAATGCACGTGATTACAGCCGTGAGTTGCTTCTCTTAACAGGAGGCAACAGAGGCAACGGAGAGAAAGGTATTCCGTTCAGTAAGGCCGGTGGGCGAGGCTCCCGCCGAGCCAATACCATCGAAGAAAAAGCTCGGTGGGAGTCCTCGCCCCACCGGCGTTTGCTGAAGGGTTTCAGAGAAGGAGTTTTGTCTCTGTTTTCTCCGTTTCCTCCTGTTAAGATTTCTCTGCTGTCTTTTTTGCCGAGTCCATATGGCGAACGAATCGCTGAGCAAATTGCGAAGGCTTCAAGCCGACGCCCAGGCTTTGTTGGAGGTCAAAGACGACGACGCCCCGGAGGCCGAACGCTTCGCACAAAGCCCGGCGTGGCTCCAGTTTTGCGTCCGGGTGCACCGGAGTTTCGTGAGGAATCGCGGGCTCGTGCGCGCCGCGGCCCTGGCTTACACGACCGTATTGGCGCTGGTGCCTTTGCTCGCCATTGCAGTCAGCGTCTCGACGGGCCTGCTCAAACGGGAAGGCGAGGAACCGATCCAGCAGCTCATCGACGGTTTTGTGCGTTATGTGGCCCCGGCGCTGGATCTCAAGACGACCAGCGATGCGGCTCCGGACGGCGTCGACAGCGAAAGCGCCATCAACCGCAAAAGAGTGGTCAACGAAATCAACGGGTTCATCCAGCGTTTCAAGAGCACGACGCTGGGCGCTTCGGGAGTGCTGGCCCTGATCTTCGTGGCGATCTCGCTGCTGAGCACGGTGGAAGCGACGTTCAACGACATGTGGGGTGTGCGTGAAGGACGCAGTTGGCCCCGCCGCGTCGCGTTGTACTGGATGGGCCTGACGCTGGGGCCGTTGCTATTCGTAGCGGCGGTCGGACTGACAGGGGCCAGCCAGGTGAGGAAGTCCGCCTGGGCATTTGAAGCCACGGACATCAAGGACACGGCGCAGTTTGTCAATGAACTCAAGCGAACAAACTCCCTCGTTTCGCAGTTTCTCAACAGCCAATTCTCAGAGGCAGCAAAGAAAGCCTTGGCCGATTATCAAGGAACGCCGAAGGACCCTGGCTTGGTGAGTGACATTCTCGCCCAAGAACTCAACAGGATCATCCAGGGAAAGCCTATTTACGATGCGAAGCGTTTTGAGGCCGTGATGCTCTCTCCGCAGACGCGAGAATTGTTGAAGGCCGAGCCGCTGGGCAACTCGCTGGTTCATTTGAACCGGCTCCTTCTGGAGGACGCCCTTCCACAGTGGCTCACGAAAAGTGCCCAGAATGCCGGCTCTTGGCTCGATCGGATCGAGATTCTCAGAAAATTCCTCTATCTCTTCCTCCTGCCCTGCCTGGTTTTGGGATTGAGCCTGTCGTTGCTCTATCTGCTCATGCCGAACGCGAAGGTGGATTGGCGCGCGGCCTTGGTCGGCGGCCTTGCGGGAGCGCTGCTTCTGCAAGGCAACAGCGCGTTCAGTGTGATGTATCTGTCGCGTGTGGTGACGTACCGGGACATTTACGGAACGCTGGCGGCGGTCCCGTTGTTCTTGATCGGGCTGTATGTGTCCTGGGTGATCGTGCTGTTGGGCGGCCAGGTCGCGTATGTGTTTCAAACGCGTAAGACACAGGACGCGGATCCGCGCATGGAAAAAATCAATCAGCGAAGCCGGGAGTTCGTGGCGCTCCGGGTCATGACCCACCTCGGCCAGTTTTTCCAACGCGGCGCTCCGGCGCCCGATGTGGCGAGCCTTGCCCGGAGTCTGGAGATTCAGGACCGATTGGCCGCGCAGACTTTGGAGACGCTGACCCAGAACAAACTGTTGGTTCGGGTCTCCGGCGCGCCGGCCAGTTTCAGCCCGGCGCGGCCCCTGGAGAACATCACGGTTCAGGATGTCCTGAACGCCATGCGAGTGGGCGCGGGCAACGAACTGGCCGGGAGTGACGCGCGGTCGAGCCGGTTGATTCAGGAACAACTCGACGCCATCGCGCGCACCGAGGCACAGGCTGCGGGCGCAGTCACGCTTCGAGAACTCGTCGAGCGGACCGCTGATCGACCCACCCACGGCGGTTGACACCTGGAAGCAATTCAACCGCAGATGAGCGCGGATAAACGCAAATGGGACAAGTCGGTTAACGCGGCTTGAGCCTCTCGCGATGCGGGTGGTTGTCGCGGTTCCAACGCCGCAGCGCCTCGTCCGTTTTAGACATTCGGACTGTCTATTTGCTTTGCGCAATAAACCTTTGTCGGATACAAGGAGTTATTCAATAACGGCGTGTATGACCACCCGCCCAACCCTGGTTCACTTGTTTCTAATACTTGTTGGATCAACGCCTAGTTTTGGGGTTGGTTTCAGGCTTCCCAATCAGGACCCTGTCGCCATCGCCCGGGGAAATGCCTTTGCCGCGACGGCGGACAATCCATCCGCGATTTACTATAATCCGGCGGGGATCACGCAGTTGGAAGGTCACAATCTTCAACTCGGCCTCTACGCCATCACGGCGGAATCGATGTATCGCGCCGCCAATGGCCGAACCTCAGACACCGATTTCGAAGTGCAGGCCGCCCCGCAGTTTTACTATGCGTTGACGCCCCAGAAGTGTCCGCTGAGCTTTGGATTCGGTTCCTTCGCACCGTATGGGCTGGGATTGGAATGGCCCAACGACAGCTCTTTCCGAACGTTGTCCATCGAAGGCAGGCTGATGTATGCGTCCTTTGTTCCGGTCGTCGCGTGGGAGATCTGTCCACAACTATCGGTGGCGGTGGGGCCGACCCTGAACGCCGGGCAAATTCATTTCCGGCAAGGCATCCTGAACGCCAACGATGAATTCAAGTTTACCGGCAACGGAGGCGGTTTCGGGTACACCGCCCGGATTGCTTTGGCGCCCGCACGACCAGTGGTCTCTGGGCGTGTCTTACCACAGCGCCACGGATATCGCCTTTCGCGGCCATTCCGTGGCTTACCCTTACGCGGGGCGGGAAGATACGGACGCGGGAGTGGAATTTCCCCAGTTCATTCTGGCCGGCATTTCGTTTCGCCCCAACGAGCGATGGAACTTCGAAGTGGATGTGGATTGGACCGACTGGGACGTGCTGGACACGGTGAGCTTTCAGAAAGCTTCGGGCGACGCCGCATTTCCGTTCAACTTCAAATCCGGTTTCATGTACGGCGCGGGCGTGACGCGGTACCTGGAAAGCGGGTATTTCGCGAGCGCCGGCTACTTCTTCAGCGAGAATTCGGTTCCCGACCTGAACTTCAATCCAGCGGTGCCGGACACGGATCAGCACAGCTTCAGTGTGGGGCTGGGCCGAAAAGGGGAGCGCTGGAGTTGGGCCGCAACGTATCAGGTGTTGACCGGCGCCTGGCGTTCGGTGCAGGGCAGTCAATCGACCTCAAGAATCGGCGAGTCGGCGGATGGTCGGTACAAATTCTTCAATCACGCGTTGAACGTGTCAGTAGGTTACCGGTTCTGAAGACCCGTCATGGCTGAGCGACGCACCGTTGTTGTTCTAAGCGACGTTCACTACGCCGGAGCCGGGGAAAAGGAGAGGGGATGGCGCGAAACCGACTTCATCGAGAATCCCGCGCTGCGCCTGGCGGTCCGCGCTTACCGACATTTCTTCTGGCGGCGCGACCCTTTTGCCCACAATTATCTGCTGGACCGTTTTTGCGCCGATGTTCCCAGTGCCGACGCTGTGATCGCCAATGGGGATTTCTCGTGCGACACGGCGTTCGTGGGCGTGAGCGATGACGCCGCCTATGCAAGCGCCGCCGAATGCCTGGCCAAGCTGCGGACGAAGTTCGGCGATCAATTTCGGGCAACGATCGGCGACCACGAATTGGGGAAACGAAGCCTGTTTGGCGGCCAGGGCGGGATGCGCCTGGCCAGTTGGCGCCGCACGATTGAAGGCCTGGGCCTGGAGCCGTTCTGGCAAATGCAGTTCGGGCGATGGGCCATGTTCGGGATCACTTCGTCGCTTGTCGCGCTGCCGGTGTATCTGCCAGAGACCCTTCCAGAGGAACAGCCCGAATGGGAACGATTGCGCGGCGAGCACCTGGCTCAGATTCGAGACGCGTTCGACTTGCTGAAACCAGAAACGCGGGTTGTCCTGTTTTGTCATGACCCAACCGCACTGCCGTTCTTGTGGCGCGAGGCGTCGGTGCAATCGAGGTTAGCTCAGTTCGGACTGACGGTTATCGGGCACCTGCACTCGCGGCTTTTTCTCTGGCAGAGTCGCGTTCTCTCGGGGATGCCGACGATCTCGGCGCTTGGATACTCAATCCGGAGAATGAGCGCGGCTTTGCACGAGGCGCGGTATTGGCGCCCTTTTCGGGTGCGGCTTTGTCCGGCGCTCGCCGGGATCGAACTTCTCAAAGACGGAGGGTACTGCAGCCTGGAACTGCACGAGGAAAGTGAAACGCAACCGACCTGGCGTTTCCACCCCTTGTCCTGGAAAACGCGCGACTAATACCTGTTATCTGTCATCCGGGCGAAGCCAGCGGCGGATCGCCTGGCTCATTCTCTCAGGTTTGTCCCGAATGAGCTGTTTGAGCACCTCCAGCGTCACTCGTTCGGGCTTGGGCTGCGCCAGGCCGAAATCCATGATCAGTTTGGACTTCGCGCTCTCGATCTCCTCCAGGTCGTCGTCGAACTCATCGGAGTCGAAGCTGAACTTGTCCATTGGATCTTTCATTTCACCAAGCCTATCAGCCGGCCGGGAAGGGATTCCTACGTCCGTATCCCAAACTCCGAGACGGTCTCTCCGCCATCAAAATTCCTACTCCCCCTTGGCGCTGTAAGCGAGCACGAAGATGCTCCCTTTTCCTGATGAAGAATTCTGAACGCCATCGACAACTTGGAGTTGGAGTATGCAACACTTCCGTCTAGAAATTGGACTATTCGGAAGTCCCAAATCCAGAAACTGGACAGCTCTAAGCTTTGCGGATTTGACCCGGCGAGGCGGCGATTCGAGGGAGAATGGCGGGAGTGGCGGGGCTCGAACCCGTAACCTCTGCCGTGACAGGGCAGCGCTCTAACCAATTGAGCTACACCCCCGCTCAGGGGAACCAGAAGCTAAAAGAACGTCCGAATCAAGTCAACGGGGAACTCGCAAAAATCAGGCACGCCGACAAAAAACGATTCGGGCAGCAGACGCCAAGGAGGTGGGGGTGGGGAACCCCGCTGAAGAAACGTACCGCTACCCGAATCAAATTCTCATTTTTAGAATACCTTAAAACCCGCTATGCTTTTGTCAATACTTAAACGAAGGCAACAACCGTGCCGAACCCAGCGCAGACAGCCCAAAAACCCGGCTCGATTGATGGTAATCCTTCACTTAAACGACGGCCGGGCGAGGCCGCCTGCCGAGCCTCGATGGCCTTGGCTCGGCAGGCGTCTCGACTCTCCTTGATCGGGAGAATATGATTGATGCAACTTTTTCGACGGCGGGTGTGTCGGTAAAATGACATGATCCTGATCGGATCGGATTCAAGATGACAGACACAAACCAATTCGAGGCATTCATGAAGGCCTACCAGAACATGGTGTTCTCGACCGCCGTCCGGTTGTTGGGCAACCCGGTCGAGGCCGAAGACGTCTCCCAGGAAGTCTTTTTGAAAGCCTACGAGCGATTCGCTGACCTGAGCCAGAGTCCGACCGTCGGCGGATGGCTGAAAACAGTGACGACCAATCTTTGTCTGAACCATCTCACGCGCTACCGTGCGCGCTGGCGGTTCTTCTCGGAGATGTTCCAGTCCGAGGACCACGACGAGGCCGTGCCGGAGCTACCCGCGCCGGACACGTTCAATCAAGAGTTGGAGGGATCGGACTACCGGCAGCTTCTGGAAAGCGCCCTGCAAAAGCTGCCGAACGCGCAGCGAGTCCCGCTCGTGCTCTATCACTTCGAGAACCTGCGCTACGAAGAGATCGCCGCGAAGCTTGGAATCTCTCTGAGCAAAGTGAAAACCGATATTTTCCGCGGACGCGAGGCGCTGCGCCGCAAACTCAAGTTGAAATCAACGGGCGGCGACGAATGGAGCGACTTCGAGCCGAAAGCTGCCGCAGACACGCCGGGCGTGGATCGAGGCCGGGCGCGACCGCTGCGCGAAAGCCGAAGCGTGCTTGTCCTCGGGCTGAGCTGCCCTTGAAACGCATTGAGACCATGAAACACGATTCCGAAGACAATCTGGAAAAGCTGATCCACCAGGAGCTCGCCAAGCTGCCCGAACTTCAGGCCCCGCAAACCCTGATCCCGCGCGTGCTGGAAACCATCCTCAAGCAGGCCCACAAACCCTGGTGGCGGCGATCCTGGTTCAACTGGCCTTTTAGCGTGCGCGTCATCTCGATTGCATTCGCTGTCACCCTTTTGGGCGGAGTTTTTTCAGGCACGGCCTTTCTTTGGCAGGATGTATCGGGCGCCCTTGGTTCTGCCGCGGCAGATCAGTGGCTGGGGCGATTCGCGGTGCTGGCTGACGTACTGGGGACCCTCGCCGGGGCGGGCTTGATGGTTTGGAATTCGATCAGCAAACTCTGGCTGCTGCTGAGCCTGGCCATCGCCTTCATGTTGTACGTCTCCTGCGTGGGCATTGGAACGCTCTGCTTTCAATTGGCCGTCAACAAACGTTAAGCATGAAAAGCCCAAGCGTGATTCGGCGAACCGTCGGCGCCCTTCTCCTGGCCCTGGCCACACCGCTTCCCGGCGGGATTGCCTTCGCGCAAAACCGCGCGCAGGAGCAGCCTGTCGATCAAGACCCGCCTCCCATCCTGGAGAATGCCAGGCCTGTTCCGCCGCCGGCTTTTTTCGACGCGGACGCGGAACTGGTCCACCGAGGGGAAATCGTGGTTTTCGGGCAGGACGTTCACCTGCGGAAAAACGAACGATGCCGCACGATGATTGTGATCGGAGGCAATGCCTTGATCGAAGGAGCGGTGACGCGGGACGTCGTCGTCTTGTTCGGTTCCACCACAAACAAGGGAAGCATCGGCGGCGATCTGGTGACGATTCTGGGGCCGGCTCACCTCAACGGAACCGTGCGCGGAACTTTTGTGAACATTCTGGGCTCGCCCACCTTAGGCCCCGAAGCGGTCGTCGAACGCGAAGCGGTGACGGTCGGAGGGAATCTGCGTTTGGATCCGGGAGCACTCATTAAGCGAGGACGTCAGGAGTTCTCCCTGGGGCACAGCTTTCAATGGCTGGGGGATTGGTTTCGCGGCGGCCTGCTCAAAGCGCGCCCGCTGCCGCCCTCGCTGATCTGGGCGTGGTTTGTCGCCGCGGCTTTCCTGGTCGTTTATGCACTGATGACGATGGTTTTTCCGCGTCCGTTGCGAGCTTGCGTCAATTCGCTGGACGAAGCGCCGGTGGCGGCGTTTTTCGTCGGATTGCTTACGTTCATTCTGTTCCTGCCCGCGTTGGTGCTATTGGCGGTCACCGTAGTGGGGGTGCCGTTGCTGATGCTGTCCCTGGTCGTGGCCATTTTCTTTGGCAAGGTGGCGATCTACCAATTCACCGGCCTGCAATTGGGCCGCCAACTGAACCTGAGCGCTCTACAATTGCCGCTCGTTGCGCTCTTGCTTGGCGCGATGGTTTTTCACCTGCTTTACACCATCCCGATTCTGGGTTTCCTGGTTTGGGGCATCGGCATTGTCTGGGGAGTGGGCGCGGTTTTGATGGCTGTCTTCGCAAATCTCAAACGGGATGCCAGGCCCGCCACAGTGCCGGTCGTCGCTGCGGCGGGCGCGGCCGCAAATTCCGGTTCAAGCGTGCCGCCGCCCCTGGCCGGTCTTGCGGCGGCTCCAACGCCTGGAGCGGCGGACATAATCCACTTCGAGCGTGCAGGATTTTGGATTCGAGTGGGCGCCACGATTATCGATCTCCTGCTCATCGGGGTTCTGAGCGCCTTTGTCTTTGCCGGCCTGGCTTTCCCGATCTTGCTCGTGGTCTATCACGTCGCCATGTGGACGTGGAAAGGCACGACGATCGGCGGGGTTGTTTTCGGTTTGAAGATCGTTCGCATCGATGGGCGCCCGATCGATTTTGCCGTCGCGCTCGTGCGGAGCCTTTTCAGCATCATTTCGTTCGTGTTCCTGCTCGTGGGATTCTTCTGGGCAGGCTGGGACAAAGAGAAGCAATCCTGGCACGACAAAATCGCAGGCACGGTGATCGTCAAAGTGCCAGCCGGAATCTCCCTCCTCTGAGCTGGAATCACGCTCTCAGAGCCTGTCTGAAAATTGTCTTCTGGGTGGAACAGGCCACCGGCCTGTTGCGGCGGGCTACCAGCCCGCCGGGCCTTTTGGCGGCAGGTTGCCGCCAAACACGGGCTGGTAGCCCGTTCCACCCATTCTTCAGACACGCTCTCACCGTTCCAGAACCGCCACGGCCGCGGCGTAAAATTCGGTGTGGCTGAGGCTGATGTGGACGGCTTTCCCGGCGCGGTTTTCGAGGAGTTTTTGTCCGGCCCCGTGCAAGACCACGAACGGCTCGCCGGTATCTTTCCGGGCGACTTCCATGTCATGCCAGCCGAGTGAACTGCCAATGCCCGTGCCGAACGCTTTTGAAATCGCCTCCTTCGCTGCAAACCGGGCGGCCAAATGCGGCGCGGGAAACTTGTGGGACAAACAGTAAGCGATTTCGCCAGGCAGAAGAATACGCTGGAGAAAACGTTCGCCAAATCGTTCGTGCGACGCGCGGATGCGAGCGACCTCAATGATATCGATGCCCAGCCCAAGAATCATTGGGACTCTAAACCTGCCGAGGGTAGGGCGGCGCTGCTGCGCCGCCGCATCGACAGAAATCCGGCTGCGCGGCAACGCAGCCCTACCATCGTGTTCATGGAAAGCGCTGCAGAAGTTGCAGCATCTCGCGCACGGCCTGGCCGAGGCCCACCACGATCGCCCGGCTGACAATGCTGTGGCCGATGTTCAACTCGACCAAATGCGGAACGGCGCTGAGCGCAGGAACATTACGATAGTTGAGCCCGTGACCGGCGTTCACTTTCAAACCTAGTTGGTGGGCCTGCCTCGACGCCGTCACCAATCGCGCGATTTCCAGGCGCCGTCCTGCTTCGTCGTGAAACCGCTCCGCGAACGCCCCGGTGTGCAACTCAATGAACTGAGCTCCGACCGCCGCCGAAGCCTCCACCTGCTGCGCTTCGGGATCGATGAACAGACTGACCTCAATGCCCGCGCCGTTCATGCTCTTCCGCGTCTCTGTGAGCGCGGTCTTTTGGCCCGCCACGTCCAAGCCGCCTTCCGTGGTCAATTCTTGCCGGCGTTCGGGGACGAGGCAGACGATATCCGGTTTGAGCTTCAAAGCGATGGCGACGATTTCCGGCGCGCTGGCCATCTCCAGGTTGAGCCGCGTTTTGATCGCTTCCCGGAGTTTGGCTGCGTCCCGGTCCTGAATGTGCCTGCGGTCCTCGCGAAGATGAACCGTGATGCCATGAGCGCCGGCGCCCTCGCAAATGAGGGCCGCCTCAATCGGGTCGGGTTCGCCCGCGGGTTTGCCGTGATAACGCGCCTCCCGAATCGTGGCGACATGATCGATGTTGACGCCGAGCTTGAGCACGCCGGGTTTATGGATTGGCCGCTTGCTTTCTGGGCCTGGCGGGCGGACGCAAAGCGAGCTGCAAATTCAGCTTCGGGAAATTCGCGCTTTCGAGCCAGTGCGCCAGCGCCACCAGTTCGAGACCGTTGAACCCGATTTCCGAACTCCGCGCCAGCCGGAGTTCTCGCGGCGACTGGACGGTCACTTCGGTCACGGTGTTCACCAATTTCGGCTGAATCGCATCAAACCAGCGGGAACTGGCCAGACCCGCCTCCAGAGTGGGTATGTCCAAGAACGTCGCCACGTGGGGCGCCACCGCCCGCAACTGGGCCAGGCGTTCTTGAGTGATCTCCCAATCGTAGTAGAGCAAATTCGGGCGGCTGGTCAGTTGCTCCAGCAATTCGGGCGGCGGCGGGTTTTTCGAGGTTTGTTCCACAGGAAAGATTCCCGCTTCCAGGAAATCCTGCCCCGGCTCGGGCGCCAGACGCACATAAGGGACAAGGACGGGGGCCAGGCCGCGCCAGAAGACCGCCAGCCGATTCGTCTGGGATTCCAGTGCGCCCACTCCAAGCTCGTCCAGGCTCACATTGAGCTTCGGCATCATTTCCGTGACAAACTTCGCCAGGACATTCGTGGCATTCTTGACGCGCGCCGCCGTCATGATTTGGAAAGGGGCATGCGAATCGCTCCACGCGAAAAGCTGATTCGGAAACGGAGCGACTTCCAGGTCCCTCACAACCTGCTGGCGGCTGAGCCACGCGGCAATTCCTTGTGCCGCCGTGAAACTAACCAAAGTCCCGTCCGGATCGCGAATAGTGCGCGTCGGGATTTGCCACTTCTCAAGTTGCCAGCGGACGGGCTGCGGAAAAAGAAGGCGGCCTTCGGTCTTAAGCCCGCTTCCTTTTCCGCTGACCGTCAATTCGACCGCCGGCTGATTGGGCGCCGTGAAGAACGGAAGTTCGGCCGGCAGTCGCGTGAGATTAAGATCCGCCTTCAAGAAATAATTCTTCGGCGGATCGATCGGGCGCCGTTTGGCGCTGATCTGGCGGAAGACTGGCGAGGCTTCGGCGCGCTTGCTTTCGTCGCTCGCGGCGCCAGAGATCCCCTGGAGAACAAACCACGAATTGGCGCTGGCGAAGGCCAAATGGTTCGTGCCTGAAGAGGTCACGCAATGCCAGGCGGCAATCAGTTGCGCACAATGGGTCTGCCAGACAGAAATCCGCGCCGGGTCCAATTGAATGGCCAGCGTCCACGCAAAGCTCTGATTTCCGAGCGGCCTTACCTCAAGATACGATTCTCTTTGCAGCGCTTCGTGCAAGAGCGGGCTCAGCAGGGCCAAGGGTGCGGCGCCCGCTTGGTCCGTCCGTGACCGAAACGATTTCGCCAGCCCGGCGGCGAGGCGTTGGAGAACGTGTGTCCTGAGTTGGCTCGTCTCCGGCAGTTTCCAGATTTCTGCCAGCGCGGGCGCGTTGGTCGCGGCCTGGATTTGGTCGAACCCCGCGAAATGAACGCGCACGGCTGCGTCCGAAGTCCGGGCTGCTTGTTCCTGGGAAAGCCCCTGCCCAACGGAGAACAGCATTCCCAGGACGAACCAGACGCAGGCTCGCCGGCGCTGTGGCTTCACAGCGAAGAAATCCACATGGCTGCGCGGCGATGCAGCCCGGACAAGCTCAGGCATTGGCGACGCGAAAAAAATCCACCGTCTCATAGCTGGCGATACTGATTGCCAGAGAACCGCGGCTTTAGCAACCGATTTGCAACCGGGCTTGTTTTCGGTGGTGCATCCACAAGTTGGCGGTGAAGCGTAGCGCAGATTTTCAATCTGCCGTATCGCCGACTTGTAGTCCGCTGCGCGACAAACTCACCCGACCGCACCAGATTGGCCGCCGTGCCGCAGATTCCCAATCTGCGATACGGCAGAGTGCCAGCGGAGGTTCGTCAATGCCTGCTGGACGCCGGGCTTTTGGATGAAGTCGATGGCGAAACTGTGCGTTGGTGGGACAGCCTCGCGTTGGCTGCACGAAGCGACAACCAAGAGAACCTGCTGACAGTCGGCAGATTTGGTGAGCGTTTGAGCTTGGAGTACGAGGAGGCACGAGTGGGGCGCCGCCCACTTTGGCAGGCATTAGAGTCAAACGCCGCTGGTTTCGACCTTCTCTCGTGGGTTTCCGGCGCAGCATCAGAGCGCCTGCCGATTGAGGTAAAGACCTCCACGCTTTCGGCGGACTCCGCTTTATTCTACGTGACGCGGAACGAGTGGGAGACGGCGCGAATGGCTCGCAGGTTCACTTTTCATTTCTGGCTTGTCGGCCGCACCGAACAACGTCTCTGGATCTGCAGCGTACCTGAGATTGCTAGGCATATCCCGATGGATCAGGGCGAGGGCAGGTGGCAGAACGCGGCGGTTTCCTTTGCTTCATGCATCGCAGGTGAGCCGCAGCATAGGGTTGAAGTGGAGTTTCGTTTTCAACCATTGCCGATCTGATGGGCTTAATACTTTCGCCACAATACGGTTTGGTTGGATCCAAAAAGGTCGCCCAATGCGGCAATCACGGTTCCCATCTAGGAATTCTGTCAATCGGGTTTCCACCCTTTGAATGAGTGCCAATCAGCGGTTCAGTCTCTGCGCTTTTGGCGTCCTGGCGTTGAAATCCGTTCGCTTATTTGGCGTTCGGGAACACGCGCCGCAGCGCGTCGCGGGAGAGCAGCTTGAGTTTGAGGGCGCGGACGGCGGCGGCCTTGGGGCTGACTTGAAACACTTCGCCGGTGTGTTTGAGGGTTTCCCGGAGCGCGTTGAGTTGCGGCGCGGCAGCGGCTTCCAGTTCACGCCGTTTCGCGTTGAAGGTTTCGGCGAAGATGGCGGCGGGCATCAGCAGCGCCGAGGCAAGGCTCTTGGCGTCTTTCTCCACGAAGAAATGTTGGTGCTCGCTCAGTTCGTGGGAGTCCGCGCCGACGGGCAAGCGTCCGCCCTTCCAGAGTTCGTATTCGAGAATCAGGTGGGAAACTTCCTCGGCCAGTGTGAAGCGCGCGCGGGGCGGATACGTGAAAATCTTTTCGTCCACGACGATGATCCGGGGATCGCGGGCGAGATAGCCCTCGGCGTGCGGGCGAACGCCACGGCGCGGAAGCAGGTCCAGGCCGAGGTCTTCCAGGATGCCTTCGATGTCCACGGCCAGACCGAGGCGACGTTTGGGAAAACGGGTGAGGATGGCGGCGGCGGTTTGCTCGATTTCGGCGTCGGTCTTGGCCTGGTAACGGTAGCTCACTTGAGCGGGGCAAAAACCGCGTCGAGAATTTCTTTTTTGGCGCGGGCGGCGGCTTGTTTACCCTTGGCGTGGCGGAGGCGCACCGGCTCAAGTTGTTGGCAGCTGAAGAGGTCGTCGAATTCCAGCGGTTTGGCGGCCCGGGCTTCGGCGAGGAGCGAAAGGAATTGTTTCCGTTCCGGCGCGGAAAGGCTCAGCACTTGGGGAATCGCGGTTTCCTGATCTTCGCCCAGCCACCGGACGACTCCGGCCTCTGCTTCCGCGTATTCAGCCGGGGAAAGTTCAATCTGGCCGGCGAAGACTCGCAGCACCATTGCCTCTCGCTGGCGGCGAGCCTTCAGCCATGCGCCGAGTTGGACAGCCGGATGTTTCATTGCGTGGTCAGTATCGACGCGCTTAGGCGCACGCGCAATCGCCAAATTCTGCGGTTCTTGAAACCGCCAGCCACAGTTATTCAGACTGTCAGCGGCGCTGGAAGTGCTGTCGCAGCGGACGGACGTGTTGCCCGCCGTCGGCGGCGCGTAAACGTTTGACATCTTCTCATCGCCCAATCACTGCGACTTTGTCAGCGGCTACTTGAAACTGTGTTTCACCCCCATAAAGCCAAGGGCTTCCGAAATATTCTGGCGAATCTCAGAGACACGTTTTTGGGTTAGCTTCTCCGAATCAAACGGCGGCTGCCATCGCTGCAAAGAGTCCAGGTACACAATCTCCGAATAAGTGCCATCCGGCTCTGTGCATGGCTCCACATCAACCTGGATGCATCGCTGTCCTTCCAGGTAATGATAGTAAAAGCGGTGCACCCCCTGAAGAATGAAGCCCTTGGACGATTTGACACCCTGTTTGTTGAGCCAAGTGAACATATGTTCCTGTTAGTAACCTCGATAGGTGATCATTCGCGAGACATTTGGATTCGCTCGGAGCACGGGCAACTCGACACCGTAAAACGCTGTGTTCGGATTAACAGAGGTTCCGCGGGTAAATGCTGTAACATGACCGGAGGCGCCCCGAGCAAATCGTGCCGACGTTGCATTCCAAAGTTCGGTCGCCTCGGCACGACTGAACGGGCTGTTTGGCGCAAAGAGATCCAGGCTGTTCAACCTTTTTCCACCGGGCGTCATTTCGATCGTAAACTTCCCATTCGCCTTCGCCCACTGCATGGCGACGCCTTGATTTCCCTGGCGGTACCCAGTCCAGAAGACCGCGCCATTACGAGGCGTGCCAAAGTCCAAAGTCGCGATCTGCCGCTTAACGTCGTTATATGACATCGCGGCCTTCCTGACCTGCGCCGGTGTCTTGCAGAGGGTTTTACTGCTTTGCAGTAAAGCCCCTGCATTCGGCAACAGGCCCTCGGTGATCGCATTCAAACTCAGACTCGTTCCCGCGAGAGCTTTTTCCCACCACGCGGATTCTGGGTCGGTGAGCACATCCATGTCCATCGCCTCGCCCACTCCGGGGACGAGCCCTGCACCCATCAGGGCGACAGCCTTGTAGCGCGCAGGGTAATACCCGATGTCAGGTGGCCGGGCGGTTGGCTGGCCGTTCGGTGCGGTGTAGTAGATCAAGACCTCGTGCCCCCAGGGATCGATCTTGTTGACCGGATCGTTCCCGGCGAACTGGTAGAGGTTGATGCCGCCGGCTTCGCCGATGGGATCGAGCGTGAGCCAGCGTTGCAGGACCGGGTCGTAAAAGCCGGACGCGGTTTGCGCAGCCAGCGTGGTCAGCACGCACAGCCCGCTGATGAGTTTGCGGATGGTTGTTTTCATGATTCTCCTTGGGTGATGAGTTGCGGTTTCGCAGCTCCAATCGGGATCGGGTTTCCTTGACCTCCTCCATGGCGGCGAGATTAATTTCTCGCCCCGAATTCGCAAGTAGAATTTTTTCGAGAGAGGCGCCCTCTGGGCCCTCTGTGAAGGCCGGCGGGCAGGCTGCCCGCGCTCCTTTTCATGGGACTCTTGAAGCACCGCGGTTTTCGGATGTTTTCGATTGCTATCACGCGCTCCGACGTGTTCTCTTTCGGTCGTGCGAGGGAATTACCCGTTGGTCAGAGCCAAGCTGCCGATCCTTTTGGGGACGGCGACTCATTTTGTTGGGTCGTTCTGAGGCCAACGTGATATTCTATGCGTGGACCACTGCCCATCGTTGCGACGCTTTATGCATGCGGAGTGCTTGTGGCGCACTGGGTCGAATTTCCGCTGTCCGCGGTGTTCGGCGTCGCCTTTGTCTTTTCGATTACCGCGCTCGTTTGGAGTTCACGGAGAAAGATTCTGCTTTGGCCGCTCATCCCGTTGATCGGTTGCGCAAATCTGACAAGCCGAAACGCCGTTCTTTCCCCGCACGACCTCCGGACGTGGCTGGGCGAAACCGCCGAAATCGCCACCCTTCGCGGCGCCCTGTCCGAAAAGCCTGTCCAGCGCGTGTATGAGCGCGATCAGGAAATCCATTGGCGCACGATGGCGCGCGTCGAAGTCACAGAGATTTTGCGTTATCGCGCTCGCGACTGGCAGCCAGCTTCTGGCCGGGTGGCGGTGACGACTCCCGGCGTGCTCGGCCCGGAATTCTTCGCCGGAAAGTCCGTGGAAATTTCCGGCGCGCTGCAACTTCCCCCGAATGCCGCAGCCGATGGCCTTTTCGATTACCGCGCTTATCTGAGAACCCTCGGCATCTATTATCAATTGACCGTGGAAAGCCCGGAGGATTGGGCGCTGCGCAGCGGAGGCAAATCGACGTCCACCACCCCAATGTCCGAGCGCTTCTTGCGTTGGGCTCAAGCCACGCTGGCCCGAGGGTTGATTGTCGAAGACGAATCCTTGCGGCTGCTCTGGGCGATGGCGCTGGGTTGGAAAACCGGTTTGACCGGAGAAGTCTCGGAGCCGTTCATGCAAACCGGCACGCTGCACATCTTCGCGATCAGCGGCCTGCACATTGCCTTGATTGCGGGAATTCTCGTGAGCGTTTTGAGAGTGATGCGCCTGCCTCGCCCGGTGTGCGGTCTCCTGGCCGTGCCGCTGCTCTGGTTCTACACCGCAGCCACCGGCTGGCAGGCGTCGGCCATCCGCTCCACCATCATGATGAACGTGATCATCGGCGGCTGGGCGTTGCAGCGGCCCAGCGACCTGGTGAATTCGCTCGCCGCGGCGGGTCTCATTATCCTGGTCTGGGATCCGTCTCAACTGTTTCAGGCCGGCTTTCAGCTCTCGTTTTTTGTGGTGCTGAGCATTGGACTGCTTTTGCCGTCACTCGAACAAGTGCGACAGCGATTGCTGCAGACGGACCCATTCCTGCCCGCCGAATTGCGCCCGCAATGGCGGCGCTGGCTGGACGGTCCGCTGCATTGGCTGACCACCAGCGCAGCCACGTCGCTGGCCGCCTGGCTCGGCTCGTTGCCGCTCATCGCTTACTACTTTTATCTCGTTACACCGGTCAGTTTGCTGGCGAATCTCGCGATCGTTCCGCTCAGCGGACTCGCGCTCATGTGCAATCTGGGCAGTTTGGTGTGCGGCGACTGGCTTCCGTGGCTGACGGAACTTTTCAATCACAGCGCGTGGTTCTGGATGAAAGGAATGGTGGCCATCAGCCACTGGACGGCGGAATTGCCCGGGGCTTACTTCTACGTCCGACCCCCTTCGCTGCCGGGATTCGTAGTTTACTATGCGGCGCTCGGCCTTTGCTGTTCGGGCTGGGTGTTCGCTCCGCAGCGGCGAAAATGGGCGGCGGCCACGGCGGTGATTGTGATCGGAATTTGGCTCACCCAGCGCGCATACGCCGATCGCCTCGCCCGACTGACCATTCTTCCTTTGGGCGGGAGCGGCATTCATTGCGATGCGCCGGGGAAGAAGAATGATCTGTTGATCGATCCGGGGAGCCGCGCCGCCGCTGAATTCACCGTCCGACCTTTTCTCCGGTCCCAGGGCGTCAAACAACTGGCCAACGTCCTTCTTACGCACGGTGACATCAATCACGTCGGCGGCTGGCCCTATTTGAAAGAACAGTTCTCGCCCGCGCTCGTGGCGGTCAGTCCTGCGCGATTCCGATCCGGGGCTTATCGAAATGTGATGAGTGATTTGGAAGACTCGAAGGTAGCCTGCCGCCAACTCCGCCGCGGCGATCAGTTCGCGGGCTGGAGCGTATTGCACCCGGACGCCGGCGACCATTTCGCCCAAGCCGACGATAATGCGGTCGTGCTGCTCGGCGAGTTTTGCGGAACGCGAGTCCTTTTGCTCTCCGACCTGGGACGTCTGGGGCAGCGTGCGCTGGTGGAGCGCCAGACGAACTTGCAGGCCGATATCCTCGTGACGGGACTTCCAGCTCAAGGCGAACCGGTCACCGCGGCTTTGGTCGAAGCGATCCGCCCTCGGCTGATCATCGTCGCCAGCGCGGAGGCTCCGTCTTCCGCGCGCGTAAGCTGGAAACTCCGGGCGCGCCTGGCGCGCACGCGGGTTCCAGTTCTGTACACGGGCGATGTCGGCGCCGTCACCCTGGAGTTCACGTCGGCGGGGTGTGAAGTTCGTTCCGGAAAAAGTGGCGCTGCAGAGACCTTGCGACTTGCGCGCCGCGCGCCGGGGCCTTGAACCCGGGAAAGGGAGTTCAACCGCAGATGAACGCGGATAAATAAACGCAGATTTTAGTGGTTAACACGACATTGGTGATCCAGGCGCCATAAATCCATTCGTCATAATAAAACCCCTGAGGGGCGCCAAAGACATTGTGAAACTCCAGGAGGCGCAGCCTTTGCTTGATTATGTGCCTCAGGGTTTGCAGACGCGTCAGCGGCAACTCATACGCAACGGCCGGTCGCCAGGTGCAGTCGAATGGAGGACGCGGCAGCGCCATCAGGGCAGATTTTCCCAGCGCGAGGGACCGGTAAGTGAACCAGTCTGGAGCGGGAAGTCCAAAGGCCATGCCTTTGTATCCGTCCAGGAGTTTGGACATTGAGGGTGGCCTGTCCGATGGCAACCCTTGTGGCCGGCGAGGGCGCCGACCACGGCACGCGAGGCGCGTGCGCTCCCCACCGAAGCTGAATAGACACGGCTCAGGGAGGTTCGACAAAGTTTGGGACGAAGTCTCACTTGGAAAGGCGTCCCATCCGGGAGGCCGGCGCTTTGATTTCGTGGTATCGGTTGATGGCCGGACTATCAATCTTTGTCTTTTCTCCAGCCGGCCAGACTACCTCGACGCTGCGCACAGCCGAGTCCGCGCCCAGACCGAAGTGAGCCGTGTTCGCATGCTGCGAGCGATAGGAATCGCCGGTAACCAGGTGGCGAACTTGCGCTCCGCTCGCCGTCGTAAGGATCACCTTGGCGCCCACGGGCGAAAATCCAGATCCGGATTCGCGGAGCCGAAATCCGATCCAATGGCCCGGCTTCTCCGTGAAGTTTGGAAAAATGTGCAAGGCTTGCCGAATCTCCGGCCACGTTTGAAACGCGACCACGAGCAAGTCGAGCTTGCCGTCGCCGTCCAGATCGTCGCTCACGACGTTCCGGCAATCCTCCTCCAGAGACACGCCCAGGAGGTGAGCGGCTTCGAGAAACGATTTCCCGGCCTCGTTGAGATAGAGGCGATTCTTTTCAAACCCGCCGTAGGAAAGTCCGGCGCCCTGGTAGCGCATTCGGACCGACTGGAAATAGCGTTCGAGCGCCGGATCGTTCTTCGAGCCGCCCAGATAAATATCGTGCTGCCAGAACTCCGGCTCGTAGTCCCTGGCGGAGCGCCCGCTGATGTGGCCGTTTGCGACGTAAAGATCCAGATCGCCGTCGTTGTCAAAGTCGCCGCTTGTCCCCCCCCAGGACCAGCCCGACCGCGCAACCAGGCCGCTCAGGTGCGTTTGCTGGAAAACTCCGTCGCGCCAGAAATAGAGCCGATTGCCCTGCGCCATCTTGGGCCGCATCCGCGCGTGCTCCGGGAATTCAGGCGCGCCGGCCTGGAGCGCGTCGAGCCGATCCGCGACGAACGAGTTCATGCCGATGACAAAAAAATCCAAATGCCCGTCGCGGTCAAAATCGCCGAACGTATGTGCCATGCCGAAGGCGCGCGCCTCATCCAGCACGCGGGAGGTCGCCTCAGTGAAGTTTCCATTCCCGTCGTTGAAATAGACATCGGTGCCGGCAAAATCGCTGACGACTACGAGATCCAGATCCCGGTCGTCATCGAGATCGACCAACGAGCTGCTGTAGGTGCGGCGAAAGCGTTTGGCGGCCAGGCCCGCCTGTGCGGTCCGATCCGCGAAGTTTCCGCGCCCGTCGTTCACGAGCAGAAACGAGGGCCAGCCATCGTTGGCGTCGTAATAAGGCGTCGGCACCTGTCCGCTCTGGTACGGCACCTTGTATTGCGCGAGCCAGACGTCGAGATCGCCGTCGCGATCGATGTCTCCGGCGGTCATCACAATTGGATTCGCCAACTCCTGAGCTGTGAATCGAAGCCGTTTTGGAGGCTTGAGAAATCGGCCTTTTTCATCTCCGGCAAATAAGGCCAGCCCTTGGGGATCGGCCGCGAGAAGGTCCGCCAACCCGTCGGCGTCGAAGTCGGCCAGAAGAAACGCGTTCATTGCGGGCAGGGGAAATGAGAGAAACCGGTCCGGCGTGAACACGCCTTGTCCTCGGTTCCAGAAAATCCGGTTTCGCGGAGCCACGATGATCTCGGACAAGCCGTCTCCATCCAAATCGTAAAGCTGCAGACTAGGTTCGAGCGAACTCGGCTCAGCTTTTTCCGGCGTCAGATCCGCAGCGACGACGTGATGAAAGGGCAGTTGCCTCGTGCGCGACAAAACCTCCAGTTGGGTCACGTCGATCAACTCGGGAAACGGCTCGCCACCGGTCTTCCTGGATTTGCGCCATTCGACGCGAAGGTTTCCCCGCGCCACGCAGCGTTGGCTGGCGTTCGATCTGGCGGCGTGCAGCGTCATGAAGATGAGCGATTCCGAAACGCCCTGGCTGTTCACGGCGAAGCGCTTGTGCCGCCATTCCGACTGCTCCAGCCGCCAGCCTTGCTGTTTGAGACTCGCGACCCACTCCCGCCACTTGTGAGGTTCCAATCGTTGAATGGGATCGCCCAGGCGTTGAACCGCAATGCCATGTTCGCGCGGATCAGCCGGGCCGAGAGTTCCAAGCCGAAGCTCGCCAAACGCAAAATTGGTCAGCACCACGCCGGCATCCTCGGCGCTTCGAAGATCGTCCCAGAGTTTGATGAAAACGGCTTCGTGGCGCTGCGCCGTGAGTTCATCGGCCCAGACCGTTTGATCCAGGTGCAGCCGGCGAGCCTCGATCTTCCGGAGACCATCAGCCAGTGGCTCGTCAACTGCGGGCGCGGCAGAGGGTGTGTTTGAGTCAAAAACCGAATCTTGACTCAGCCTTTTCTCGGACAACCTCGCGGATTGGAAGAACCAAAAGCCGAGTGCAGCCAGCAGCAAGAGGCAAACGACAATGATGCTCGCTCGTTTGGACATGATCTCGGAGGCGATTGCCTGGCCACGCTATCAATGCGCGGTGAAGGTGTCGATGCGGCACGCATGGGTGTAGCGTTGGTACCAACGCTAAACACGTACCGCAGGTTGATGGGCAGAACTGCCGGCTCTTGCGAGGCGGATTTTGACGCACGGAACATCACCTGTCATTTGATCCGAATGCACGCACTAAGGTTTTCCGCCCTTCTGCTGTTCTTTGCCTTGTTCGGTTTATCCACAATCGCTGCGCCTGACATGGCATTCCCAGGCCGCCAGTGGGAAGAAGCCACTCCGGCTTCACAGGGCGTGGCCCCGGATAAATTGACTTCGGCAGTCCAATTCCTGGAACGCCACGCCGGCAGCGATGGCGTCAAAGAAGTCGTCATTGTCCGCCACGGACGCCTGATCTGGAAAGGCACGGATATCGACATGGCTTCAACTGGTGGCGAAACGGGGTGAAAGCCGACGGCAAGTGGCTTTGGCCCGGAGCGCCGGCCGGGGTTTTCGCCGCGGCCGGACACAATAACAATCGGCTGTTTGTCATTCCGGAATGGCGCATGGTCGTGGTGCGTTTGGGACTCGATCAGGCCGAGCGCAAGATCACGGATGAAACGTACGGCGAGTTTCTTCGGTTGATCGGAAAAGCCGCAGTCGGGCGTTGATCTCATCGCGCGGATCACAGCGCCGTGCCCGGCAACCACGGTTCGGCTGTCTCCAACTTCAGAAGATTCGTGGTCGTGACGCGCGCGATTTCGGTCATCGCTTCGTGCGTGAAAAAAGCCTGATGCGCCGTGATCAAAACGTTGGGGAAACTGAGCAGCCGCGGTAGCAAATCGTCCAGGAGCACTTGATCCGAGAGGTCCTCGAAGAAAATGCCTTCCTCCTCTTCGTACACGTCGAGCGCGATCCCGCCCACGGCGCCCCGCTTCAAGGCCGCGATCAATGCGCGCGTATCGATCAGCTTGCCGCGGCTGGTGTTGAGGACGATCACGCCGCGTTTCATGCGCCCAAAGGCCTCGGCGTTCAACAGGTGATGCGTCTCCGTGAGTAGCGGAAGGTGAAGTGAAATAATGTCGCTTTGAGCCAGCAAAGCCTGCCAGTCGAGATAAGTTACATTCTGCTGCGCCGCCCAGTCCTGCGACGGCGCCGGGTCGTAGGCCACCACCTGGGCGCCGAAGCCGCGAAAGATTTGCGCGGTGATCCGGCCGATCTTGCCAGTCCCGACGACGCCGACAGTTTTGCCGTGGATTTCAAATCCGATGAGCGAGTTGAGGGCGAAATTGTGTTCGCGCACGCGATTGTAAGCCCGATGGATCTTCCGGCTGAGTGCCAGAAGCAAGGCGATGGTGTGCTCGGCGACCGCGTGCGGGGAATAAGCCGGCACGCGCACGACCGCCAGATTGAGAGCGCGCGCGGCCGCCAGGTCCACATTGTTGTGGCCGGCGCAGCGCAACGCCAGCAAACGGATGCCCAGTTTGGAGAGGGTCGCCAGGCAGGAGCGATCGGCGACGTCATGCACGAAAACGCAGACGGCTTGCGCGCCTTTGGCAGCGACGGCGGTGTCCGCGCTGAGCCGGAATTCATGGAAACGCCACTTGATGTGATGCGTGGCCGCGGTCAGATACTGGCGGTCGTACGGCTTGGTGTCGTAAACAGCGGTTTCAAGCATAAGGAATCCCTTCAGTTAAGGTGGGGCGAGGCTCCAGCCGAGCCTTTCCCTGATGGCATTGGCTTGGCGGGAGTCTCGCTCCACCGCAGTAAACTGAGGCATGGCCGCATACTGAAATAACAAACATTCGCAATTTCAGCCCCCTCCGCTAGAGTAGGCAGGGTGTTGATGGGAACGCCCCAGGGCCATTGACAAAGTAGCGCAGAATTGAATTCTGCTGTATCGCGGATTTGCAATCCGCATGGTCACGGCGGGTGGAGTGCGCTTGGCTCTCCCGACCCCCTGCCGAATGCGATTCGGCGATACAGCAGATTGAAAATCTGCGCTACTTTGTCGGCAGCCGTAGCCGAGAACGCATCAGAATGCAACAACCATTCGACTCCATTTACTCCCACGGCTTCATTCGCGCCGCGGTGTGCATCCCGGCGGTGCGGGTCGCGGACCCCGTGTTCAATCTCGAACGCACGCTGCAACTGGCGCAGACGGCGTCAGAGGCCCGCGCCGCGCTCGCGTTGTTCCCTGAACTGGGCCTTTCCGCGTATTCGAATGAGGACCTGTTTCAGCAGGACGCGTTGCTGGAAGCAACGAAAGATGCGATTCTCTCCCTGGTCAAGGCCAGCGAAACGCTCGCGTGCGTGCTCATCGTGGGCGCGCCGCTCCGGTTCGACGCCAGGTTGTTCAATTGCGCCGTCGTGATCCACCGGGGGCACTTGCTGGGATTCGTGCCCAAAACTTACCTGCCGAATTACCGGGAGTTCTACGAGAAACGGCAGTTTGCGTCCGCGCGCGAAGCCATCGGAGGGGAAGTACTTTTTCAAGGAAGGAAATTCCCTTTTGGAAACGACCTCATTTTCGAGGCTGCAAACCTTGAGGGCTTCAAACTGCACGTCGAAATCTGCGAAGACGTGTGGACGCCGATTCCGCCCAGCACCTACGCGGCGCTGGCGGGCGCGACCGTGCTGGCGAATCTCTCGGCGAGCAACATCACGATCGGCAAAGCGGAATATCGGCGGAGCTTGTGCGCCTCGCAGTCAGCGCGGTGCATTGCCGCTTATCTGTATTCCGCAGCGGGTCCGGGCGAGTCCACGACGGATCTGGCGTGGGACGGCCAAGCGCTGATTTGCGAGAACAACGAAGTGCTGGCGGAGTCTGAGCGATTTTCGGACAAGGAGCGGATCATCACGGCGGACGTCGATCTGGAGCGGCTGATCCAGGAGCGGATGCGGACTTCGAGTTTCAACGATTCCGTCCATGATTGCCGCGAACGAATTCAAGCCATGCGGCGTGTTCTATTCTCCTTCCAGGTGCCGCACGGGAAGACTGAATTGACGCGAACCGTGGCGCGATTCCCGTACGTTTCAAGCGATCCGCGCGTGCGGGACCAGCGCTGTTATGAAGCCTATAATATTCAGGTCCACAGCCTGGTCAAACGCCTTTCGGCGACCGGATTGAAGCGCGTGGTCATCGGTGTCTCGGGAGGGCTGGATTCGACGCAAGCGTTGATCGTCGCGGCCAAGACCATGGATCGGCTGGGATTGCCGCGCGATCAGATCCTGGCATTCACGATGCCCGGTTTTGCCACGAGTGATCTCACGTTGAAGAACGCGCGCCGGCTCATGGCCGCGCTGAAGGTCAAGGCGGGCGAAATCGACATCAAGCCGGCGTGTTTGCAGATGTTCCGCGACATCGGGCATCCGTATGCGGAAAGCAAGCCGGTGTATGACGTGACGTTCGAGAACGTGCAGGCGGGCGAACGCACTTCGCATCTGTTCCGCCTGGCGAACCTGCACCACGCGCTCGTGCTGGGCACGGGCGATCTGAGCGAACTGGCGCTGGGCTGGATGACCTATGGCGTGGGTGATCACATGTCACATTACAACGTGAACGTGTCCGTCCCGAAGACGCTCATTCAGCACTTGATCCGCTGGGTGATCTCGACCGGCCAGTTCGACGCGGAGACGCACGCGGTGCTGCAGTCGATTCTGGAGACGGAGATTTCGCCCGAACTCGTCCCGCACCACGGCGGCGATTCCAGCAAGCCGGCGCAGAAGACCGCGGAAACGATCGGGCCGTACGAATTGCAGGACTTCAACCTCTACTACATTTCCCGGTTCGGATTTCGTCCGAGCAAAGTGGCGTTCCTGTGCCATCATGCCTGGGGAGACAAGAGCCGCGGCGGGTGGCCGGACCTGGTGCCCTTGGAGAAAAGGCAAGCGTATGGCCTGCCCACCATCAAGCGGTGGCTCGAAGTGTTTCTCCACCGATTTTTCCAGGTCAGCCAGTTCAAGCGCTCCGCCATTCCGAATGGCCCCAAAGTCGGTTCCGGCGGCTCGCTTTCGCCGCGGGGTGATTGGCGCGCGCCGAGCGATTCGGAATCGAAAGTCTGGCTGCAGGAACTCCGAGAAAACGTTCCCGATTGAGATCGTGTCCGGAGGTTCACGCGTGGCTTCCTTGCCGGAGGTCTGGCCGGGCCGCGGAAGATGAAGTGCATGACCACTAAGGCCCCGCAGGCCGATTTGATCTCTGGCCAGGCATGAACCCGATTCGCATCCTTCTCGCGGACGACCACACGCTCGTTCGCGCCGGCCTCCGATCTTTGTTAGAAAGAATGCCGGATGTGGTTGTCATCGCCGAAGCTGCCGACGGAAGAGAAGTTCTCGCGCTGGTGCGGTCCGGTCGCCCCAACATCGTGCTGATGGACATTGGCATGCCCGTCATGAACGGACTGGAAGCGACGACGCGCGTGTTGGGAGAATTCCCGGATGCGCGGGTGATCATTCTCTCGATGCACATGAACGAGGAGTATGTGCTGCAAGCGATGCGGGCGGGCGCATCCGGATATCTTCTCAAGAAAGCCGCGACCGCCGAGTTGGAAACCGCGATTCGCGCCGTCGCCAGCGGGACGACGTATTTGAGCCCGGCGCTGGCCAAACGAGCCACGGAACACCTTCAGGAAAAGGGTTCTGATTTGAAATTCCCCCTTGAATACCTCACGCCGCGCCAGCGTGAAATCCTTCAGTTGATTGCCGAAGGCAGGAATACCAAGGAAATTGCCGCGTTGACCCGTTTGAGCGCGAAGACCGTCGAATTTCATCGAGCCCAGTTGATGGATCGCCTCGACATTCATGATGTGCCTGGGTTGGTGCGCTACGCCATTCGGGCTGGCATCCTCCCCCTGGAAGCACCGGACCGCAGTTGAGGCCTAGGGGGGCCTCGCTCCTTTGAGTGGTTCGCGTCAGCCGCGAGCGCAGCCTCCCTCCAACCTCGGTAGGGACGGATTTCACTCCGTCCCTGACCAATCCTTGAGGCGTCTCTTGAAGGGAGAGATGGACCACGGAAAACCAGGAGCCTCCGTTGGCCCATCGTCTCTTCCCGGGCGGCGGTCTGCCTCAGGGCTTGATTGGGGACGGAGTGGAATCCGTCCCTACCACGCTAAACACGTGCCTGCGGAGAGACGGAGTGGAATCCGTCCCTACCACGCTAAACACGTGCCTGCGGAGAGGGCCATGGAGGGGGAACGGAAGCAGACCACAGCCAATTGGCTCCTCAGGATTCGAGTGTTATCAGCCACCGAAAGCAGTGAGGACCCACTCAGAGCGCGCGTTCCCAACAGATGGGGTTCTTGCCTACCCAGGAATTGCCTAGTGGCAAGGCGGACGGCTTCAAGGCAGGATAAGCACAGGTTTGCTGGAGTGAAGGTTGGGCGAACAAGGTTTTACCCGGTGCGCGGAAAAAATTATTCGACATGCCGGCCCGGGGGATTGTATAAGTTCATTGAAGATTTGATTCGGGTGACAGCACGTTTCTTCAGCAGGGTTCTCCACCCTCACCTCCTTGGCGTCTGTTGCCCGAATCTTCTTTTTTCAGGAGGTCAGTAGGACTTTTCAGAAGTTCGTCCGCTGCGATAGCTGATCCAACGAATATCCGCGTCGCCGGCTTTTGCGGGCGCATCGACGGAGGTGTTCAATTTCACTTTCTGCGCCCGGGGCTGCTTCAGCGACCCGACCCACTTGTGAATCTCCGAATGGCCGTCCGCAAATGCGAACCCAGACGCGCCATTGTGATAGGTGGCGGGTTGATCGATCCAACTGCTCACGCGCGGGTTGAAAAAGCCCGCGTCGTTGATGCTGTCGGGATGTTCGTCCAGGTAAACCCAGGTCTCGGAGGGGCCCGGAAACACGAATTCCGAAGTCTTTCGAATGTGCTTGTAAAGGGACTCCCAGGGCCCGGTTTCGGCGTTGCCGTCTCCAATGCCGATGTTTCCGGAAATGCTCCGGACGCGCTGCGTCCAGCCTCGATTCCGCTGTGAAGGAGCCAAATAGATATCTGACGGACATTTGAAAATGTTCTTTGTGTTGCCGAAGTATTTGGCGAGCTTGGAATACTTCTCATCGATGAGGTAGAGCAGGTTGGTGTTGTCCTGTGACGTATCCCAGGTCAGCCAGCCGATCACCCAGGGAGCATTCTTCGGATCATTGGCGAAGGAGAGCGTGCTGCCTCCGTGAAAGCTCATGACAATTCGATCGTGTTCATGCACATGATTCCCTGGGCTTTGGTCTTGGCTTTGGCCAGAGCGGGCAGAAGCATTCCCGCCAGAATGGCAATGATCGCGATGACGACCAGCAATTCAATGAGCGTGAATCCGCCGCGACGCGGATGGAATCCTGAGGGCGTGGGAGGATTGAGTGAGGACAGTTTGTTCATGGGGGTTCCTGACTTGGTTTTGCTGCAAGTGAGCGGATTTCGAGAAGCAGGCCGGAGGATTCGAGAAAGCGCTGAATTCCGGAGATTGAAGCGAGGTGTCTCTGGGCGCTTCAAGGCTTCACTCCGGTCGCCACATTGGGGGGAGCTTGAAGGTCTTTGGCCGCCGGATCGATCGCGCGCAATGTATTCAAGGCTTGTTGAACAACGGCCGGATCGCGATCGCTCATCAATGCTTTCACAGCCGGGATCGCGGCTTTGGCGCCTTCACCGATTTCGTAGAGAGCGTAAGCAGCGAGCCGGCGAACTTCTGCGTCCTGGTCCTTCAGGAGCGGAATAAGATCCGGCACAGCGGAAGCCGCGTTCGGACCGGCTTTGGCCAGTTCGATGCAGGCGTTAATTCGGGTGTCCTTGTCCGGGCTCTTCAATCCAGCAGTTTGCGCTGAGACATTGACCGTTTCTTTTTTGGCGCAACCCGATCCAAGGCACGTGATGAGGATTGTGAAAACGACGAGGAAAACTGCAGAATGGGGCTTGTTCATGCGCGGAACTCTAGGAGCCGTTCCCCCAGCCATCAAGCCAAAATCCTCCGCGAGGATGATGCGAGAAACGGAGATGCGCGTGATGACGGCTACTTTTGCCCGGCGCCTTCGCGAAGATCGAAGTGTCGGCCTGCCGCAAAAGGGCCAAACGTTTCCTCGCCTCCATAAGGCCAGCGCACGGTCACGCGATCAACGCTGGAGACAGGGCCGAGGCCGATGTGGACGCGCGGATCATGACTCGAACAGTAACTCTGGTTGGGCTGAACGTGACGCCAGAAGGTCTTGCCTCCCGCCTCAACCCTCAGACTCGCGTTGACCGCATGGCTGGCCTTGCGGTTCAGCACCCTGAACGAGATCCAGTTTCCGCGTTTGGCCGCGACATTCCGCAACAAGTGCACCGGGCCATCGCGGTTGATCACGGCGAGGTCGATATCGCCGTCGTTATCCAGATCGCCCCACGCCACACCCCGGCTGGTCGCGAGCAAGGGCTGGCCAACGCCGCCGCGCGGCATAACCTCCTCAAATTCGCCCTTCCCCAGCCCGCGCACCAACATGTTTGGCTCGGCGTAGGGGTCTTGGGAATCAAGCTGCCGCTGGCCGTATTTGACCCGGCCATTCGCAAAGTAGCCGTCCAGTTGTCCGTCATGATCGAAATCGGCGAAGACCACGCCGAAGCCTGTGTAAGCGAAGCTCGCTGCGGCGGGTCCCTTGGGATTGTGCGTGTCCGTGAAATAGCCGTTCCGGTTCACGAACACGCCGTTGCCTTCACCAACCAGGTGCGTCACGTACAAATCCAGCCAGCCGTCCTGATCGAGATCGACGCTCGCCACTCCCATGCCGGCCCTGGGAGTGCCGTAAGCGTTCACCGCGCAACCGCGGATCATCGCCTGGTCCGCAAATTTGCCGTGGCCCTGGTTCATCCAGAGCTGATTGGGCATGGCATCGTTCGCCACAAACATATCGAGGCGACCGTCACCGTCGAAGTCCGCGCAAACCACGCCGAGGCCATTTCCGTATGCTTCAGCCAGCCCCGCGGATCGCGTGACGTTCTCGAATGTGCCGTCACCTTTGTTGTGGTAGAGCGTGTCCATCGCCGCAGCTTTGTAATTCATGGGTGAACAGTAATCCCGCAGCCCGCCCTGCGAAAAACATTCGAGTTCCTTTTCCGGCGACCAATGAATGTAATTCGCGACCACGAGATCAAGATGGCCGTCGCCGTCGTAATCGAAGAAGGCGGCGCTGGTGCCCCAGGATTCGTCCTTGAGGCCGGCTTCGCGGGTGACATCGGAAAACGTCCCATCGCCGTTGTTTCGATAGAGCAGATCCTGGCCAAGATTGGTGACATAGATGTCCAGGTCACCGTCCCCGTCGTAATCCGCGCAAGCGCAGCCCATGCCGTATTCGCCGTGACCCCCAACGCCGGCCCGATTCGTTACGTCCTCGAATTTCCACTGGCCCAGATTCCGGTAGAGTTTGTGGCCGGGCCGGTGGGTGGCCAACGGGTTCAAGGAGCCGGAATTCACGCAAAAGATGTCGAGCAGACCATCTCCGTCGAAATCGAGAAGACCAACTCCGCCCCCCATCATCTCCGGAATCCAGAAACGGCCGAAAGCGCCGGACGAATGTTTGAAATCCACATGAGCCTGTGCGACGACTTCCTCAAACCAAAGGTCGGATGTCTCCACAACCCGCTTGGCCGGAAGACTCGGATTGGCCGGCGGCGGCGCTTTCGAACAACCTATCGCCACAGCGCAAACCAAGAACCCCGTCAACACAAGAAGCGTTCTTCCCATGAACCGCCTCTTCGGACCGCGGCCTTCAGGCCGCTTCAATGCCGAACTCCAGACCGGGGCCGGAAGCAGCCTAAAGGCTGCGGTCCGCGCAGTTTTCAGTTCATTGACGGTGAGCATGGTCCTGAGACCAAAGAAAATGCCCCTGAACCGTCACTTCGGACTGCGGCCTTTAGACCGCCTCAACGCTCGACTGCGGAGAGTGCGTGGAAGCAGCCTAAAGGCTGCGGTCCGCATGGTCTTCGGTTCAAGGCTCGTGCGCAGTTCCGTGAGGGACAGCAAAGTTCCCAGGGAACGCGTCCCTACCCGTTCATGAGACGCGCGCACGACTTCGAAGCCGTGGAAACTCCCCATGAATCGGAGCGCCGAACTCCACTTCGGCGCGAAGATTTGGCGTCGCCGAAACGCGCCGGGTCGGAGACCGGCGCTCCGGACGCTCGGTTCAAAGGCCGATCCGAACGTACTCCAAGCCGGTCGAGCGCCTCGCCGGGACGGATTCGCCCTACCGTCGAGATCGGAGTTTCTGTATGCGGTTCTCAAGGATAACCAGGCCGGGTTCGCGCGGTGCAAGCCGGCGAATCATGGCGGCGGCCGCTTCGGCTTCGGCTGCATCCCCGCGCTCGATTGCCCATTCCGCGTGGCGCACGTGCGCCTTCAAGAGCATGCGATTCAGTTGAATCGCTTTCTTGTAGTGCGCCAGCGCTTCGTCAGGCCGATTCAGATTTCGCCATTTCACATCGCCCAATTCGATTTGAATCTCAGCATTTTTGGGATCGCAGCGCAACGCCGTCTCCAACGCTTCAACGGCCTCCGCGTCGCGTTCCATGGCGAGCAAAGCGTTCGCTCTGGCAACGTGAGCCTGCGCAGTAGTTGGGGACAATTCAACGGCGCGCTCCGCGCAAGCCAAGGCATCCTGATGCGATCCCAGCAACTGATTCGCGAACGAAAGCGTGATGTGCGCCGGTAAATACTTGCTGTCGCTCTGGAGCAGTTTGAGGAGCAGTGGCCGCGCTTTCTGGGGTTGGCCGGAACGGTTCAGGGCGATCGCGAGATTGTTTAGGACCATGGCGTTTGTGGGGTGAAACCGCATGGCTTCCTCAAGGATTCTCACCGACTCATCCGGTTGTCCCGCTTGAGCGGCTTCCTCCGCTTTCACCAGTTGATCCTGAAGCAACTTCATGTGTTCCGGCGCCCGCTCGAACCAAGCATCCGGCATCGGATAAGAGACCGCATTCAGGCCCAGACTGAGCTCGATCTCCGCTTCCGCGATGCGCCCGGTTTCCCGCAAGGCCGTGCCTAGCAAATGATGGGCCCGGGCGGCGCTCCAATCCAGTTGCACCGCCTGTTCGAGCCATTTCACGGCCTGGCTGAACTCTCCTCGGCGCAAATGGACGTCGCCGATTCCCGCGTACCCTCGCCATTCCTTCGGTGCCAACTCCGCCAGGCGCTGAAATGCTTTTTCGGAGTTATCCAGGTCGCCTGCTTTCAGCAGAGCCTCACCCAGCCGATAATAGCCCTGGGCGAAGCCGGGAAAACGCCGGGTGACTTCGCGAAAGATCTGCAAGGCTTGATCCGCTTCGGCCAGTTCCTGATGCGAGATTCCCACATACAAATGCGCCAGCGGTTCCTTCGGATTGAGATGGACCACGTTGGAGAAAGCCAGACGCGCCTCCGTCCAGAGCGAGTTCGCCGCATAAACAATCCCCAAAGTCGCGTGCCGATTCCAATCCCGAGGCGCGCTGCGCACCCACTTCAATGTTTCTTCGACGTAGGCGCGCGCTTGAGGATCCAGCTTATCCAATTGCTGGGGGACAGGCGGCTCAGGAGCTTGAAGAATCCACCGGGAGGCGATCGCAGCCAGCAGTCCTGCGGAGACCGCGCAAAGGCACACCGCCAGAAATCGACGCTTGAAGGACTGCCGGGACGCGTCCATTGCACCCTGGCCGGGTCCGTCCGCGTCAACTTGCAGTCCGTGCGTCCTGATCCGTTGCGGCTTAATCCTCACAACGTCGGCTGATCGGGGAAAGCTTCCCTAGTCAGATTACCATGCTCTCGCCCCATGAACCTGGTAGCAGGGGCGAGTCCGTCCCGGCGAGCCGCTCGACGCGCTCGGAACACGTCCGACAGGCTTGCTGGGGACAGGCTCGCCCTACCGGGTTCATGGGAAGTTTCCACGGCCAAAAAGCCGTGCACACGGTCCTTGAACCCACAACCGTGCGGACCGCAGCCTTCAGGCTGCTTCCGCGCACCGTCCGGAGTCGAGCGCTGAAGCGGCCTAAAGGCCACGATCCAGAGGGAACGGTTCATGGGAAGACGGTTCATGGGAAGGAAAACAAAAAATGGTTCGCGCGAGCGCGAACCATTTTGCAAAATTCAAAAACAGGGGAACCGTGCTCGCGCTAAAAGCGAGTCGGGTTGACCATCTTGGACGAGGTTCTCTCCTGCATCCAATCCACGTCTTTGTTGTTGGGCGAGGAGGCTCCCAGCGCAAGCGGCTGGCCTTTGCGAAGGCGCGGAGCCGTCCGAATATCGACCCATTTCTTGATCTCCGCGTGGCCATCGGCGAAGGCAAAACCCGCGGCCATGTTATGATAACTTGCCGGATAATCCACGATCCGATGGCCCGAGGATCGAAGCGGATCATACGAGTCCATATCGACGGCGAACCAGCCGTCGTTAATGCTGTCCTCGCGTTCGTCCACAAAGACCCAGGTTTTGGAAGGCGCCGGATTCGCGATCTGGCTGTACTTCCTGAACTGCCAATAACCGCCCGAGAATGGACCTCCGCGATCACCCAGATAAGCATTCATCGAAACGGAGCGAACACGCGGCGCGCCCGTGAGACCTCGGCTCAGACTATTATCCGCAGGGCAACGATAGACATCGGT